>CAMPHB010000139.1 GCA_946885755.1 uncultured Methylophaga sp.
TGACAACGAGCGCGTAAAGCAACTCAGCCAGTTTCTACGCGTCACGTTGAATGATTCGCTGTAAACTTTTGAATCAGCCAGTATTGCTGAAAGTGATACCTTGCTGACCAAGTTTCACGGTATTTATCAACAAGATGACCGGGATCAACGCAAAGCACGACGGCTACGCAAGCTGGAGCCGGATTATCAATTTATGGTGCGGATCCGCATCCCCGGAGGTGTGCTCAATAAAAACCAGTGGCAGCAACTGGACTTTTTATCGCGCCGCTACGCTAATCGCGGCTTACGGATCACCACTCGTCAGACGATTCAGCTGCATGGTGTACAAAAATGGCATCTGCGTCCTGTTTTGCAGGGTTTAAAACAGGTTGGACTCGATACTATCGCTGCCTGTGGTGATGACAGTCGGGGCATTGTTTGTGGTATCAATCCCGATCACTCTTCGGTCCACCGGCAGGTTTATCAGATAGCACAGGACACCAGTGACCGGCTGATCCCGAAAACCCATGCTTACAAGGAAGTCTGGTATCAGAAACCTGCCGATAACGACTCAGGCAATGAAGAACCTGTCTACGGGCCGCTGTATTTGCCGCGTAAATTTAAGGTGGGTTTTGTGATCCCGCCCGTCAATGACATTGATGTCTTTGCGCAGGATGTCGGTTTTATCGCCGTTATCAAAAATGACCAGCTTGAAGGTTTTAACGTTTGTGTCGGCGGCGGCATGGGACAATTGGATAGCCGCGATGACAGTTACCCGAGACTGGCCAGTGAAATCGGCTTTGTACCGACAGAAGATGCTGCAGAGCTTGCTGAAATCATCATGACGATTCAGCGTGACTATGGCGATCGTATCGACCGGCATCAGGCCCGCTTCAAGTACACCATCGACCGTCTGGGCATAAACTGGTTTATCAATGAGCTGACTGCCCGCTATGGCAAAACTTTGCGCGCCGTTCGTAAATATCGTTTCACGCAAAACCACGATCTGATTGGCTGGCATAAAACCGACCAGAGGCACTGGCAGGTGACTTTTAATATTGATAATGGCCGCATCAATAATGCGCTGCAGGACAAGTTTCAGGCGCTGATTCAGGATCTCACTGGCTCTGTCAGACTGACACCTAATCAGAATCTGCAACTTATCAATATCCCTGATTTTGCCAAATCCACGCTGGAAAACCGCATCGCTGATTTTGGCCTGTCAATGTTGATTAATGTTGCCGATCAATCTGCTTATTCAATGAGCTGTGTAGCTTTGCCGACCTGTGGTCTCGCCATGGCCGAAGCCGAGCGTTATATGCCGGATTTTCTGGCGCGGTTTGAAGAGTTAAAAGCGGCGCATGATCTATCGGCAACGCCCATCACACTGCGCGTGACCGGTTGTCCTAATGGCTGCGCCCGCCCCTACCTCGGGGAAATTGCGCTGACAGGCCGTGCCAAAGATTTGTACAACCTTTATCTCGGTGGCAGCCCGAGAGGAGATCGTCTGGCGGTGTGCTACCAGCAAAATGTCAATGAACACGAGATTTTCAAAACACTCGACACGCTGTTGTCGCTATACAAAACCGAGCGACTGAACAATGAAGCCTTCGGCGATTATCTGGTGCGCTCACAAACCTTAAAAACACCTCAGTCATCCCCACAATCCTTACCTATTCAGGAGATGTAAATGTCCGACTATGTTTTTTTGCAAAGTCAGGATCCGTTTACGGAAACCCAGACCCTTTCTCAGTATCAGCTGATCCATAACCTTGCCACCAAGGATAACCGGGTAACGCTGTATTTAATCCAGAACGGCGTCATGCCGGCGCGTCGGGGGGCGTTGTGTAAACCGTTTGATCTGCTCTGTCACCAGCATATCAATGTGGTTGCAGACAGGTTTTCTCTTGAACAGCGCGGTATTGAACTGGATCAGCTGAAAAGCGGCATCAATGCCGAAGACATCGGTGTGGTGATTAACGCCATGCTGCGTGGCGACAAAGTTATTTGGAATTAATCAGATGCAACAACGAAAACAACTTACTTTTGCGTTTATGGATCCGCCTTTTGAGAGTGAACGGACGGTTAGTTTTTTCCGGCTGTTGGACGCGGCGCTCGATAAAGATGCCGATGTTTGTGTATTTGCCTATGAAGGTGCAGCAGCGCTGGCGTTTGCCAAACAGGCTCAGCATGGCAATGCCGTACATGACCATGATTTACAGCAAGAGGATCACCCGTTAACCAAATACTGGATCAAGGCATTGCAACACAAAGCACGCTTTAAAGGCCTGCGCTTTGAGTGGGTTAACTGCGGCTTATGTGTTGATGAACGCGGCGTCAATGAAAGCATTGATGACTGTCAGCGCGGCGGGCCCAGCGATTTCTGGACCTTTGCTGAAAACGCCTTCAACTCACTGACAATCGGGACGCGCTAGTATGAAAATTCTTAATGTTTTAAGTCAGGCATTTCGAACCACCGTCGAAGAACAAGATGAGACGATCCTCTGGCTGATTCAGTCGATGATGAGCAAAGCCAAAGCCTCCAGTGACAATATGATGTCACTGCTGCTGTCAGGGCATGCGGTTTACTACGCTTTTCAGAATCAGACACAACCGGCATTAACACTCGGTGACTGGCAGCAAAGCCAGCCGGCCAATATCAAGCGGGATATTCAGCAAATGCTTGATGCCGGCATCAGCATTTATCTGGTTTATGAAGATCTGTGGGATCGCGGGCTGGATATGCTGCCGGTGCCGGCAGGGATCGACATTGTCAATCGCAATGAGATCCCTGCGCTTTATGAGTATGCCGATCATATCTGGCATTGGTAATGACCTCAGGCCGATTCAGGGAACAAGCTTATGACCTATCACACCCAGATCGTTAAATATTTCAGCATCATGGGTAGCATTTATCTGGTGCTGGGCACGGGTGTCGGTGTCTGGATCGCTTCTGAACTGGCCTGGCCGTGGCTGAATTTTGATATTCCCTACATCACCTTCGGCCGGCTGCGACCGGTGCACACCAATATTGTCGTCTATGGTTTTGGCGGCTGTACACTGCTGGCCACGGCGTATTATGTGGTGCAACGCACCTGCAGCACGGCGCTGTGGAGCAACAAAATGGCCTGGTTCACTTTCTGGGCATGGAATCTCTATGTGATTGGCGCCATCATCACACTGCCATTAGGGATTACCCAAAGCAAAGAATACGCTGAACTGGAATGGCCGCTGGATATTGTGCTGACTGCCGCCTGGCTTGCTTATACCTTTAATTTCATCATGACTATCCGGCAGCGCAAGATCAGTCATATTTATGTGGCGAACTGGTTTTTTCTGGCGATGATGATCATGTTCACCTATCTGCATGTAGTGAACAGCCTGGCGATGCCGGTCGGCTACTGGAAATCTTATTCTCTCTTTGCCGGTGTCCACGATGCCATGGTGCAGTGGTGGTGGGGTCACAACGCCATTGGCTTTTATCTGACCGCTGGTTTTCTGGGGATCATGTACTACTTTGTACCCAAACAAGCGAACCGGCCGATTTACTCATACCGTTTATCGGTGATTCACTTCTGGGCGTTGATTTTCGGTTATGTCTGGCTGGGTGCCCATCATTTGCAATATACCGCCTTGCCCGACTGGACCGGCTCACTGGGTGCGGCGATTTCACTGGCGATGATTATTCCATCGTGGGGCGGCGCTCTAAACGGTATGTTCACCTTAAGCGGTGCCTGGGATAAGTTGCGTACCGACTATATTTTGCGGTTTTTGATTGTCTCGCTGGCGTTTTATGCAATGTCGACTTTTGAAGGCCCGGTGATGGCGTCAAAAACGGTTAATGCTTTATCGCATTACACTGACTGGACGATTGGCCATGTGCACTCCGGTGCGCTGGGCTGGGTCGCCATGGTTTCTATCGGCGCGCTTTATCATATGACTGAACGTCTGTGGCACACCCGGATTTTTTCCATCCGCCTGGTGAATTTACATTTCTGGCTGGCCACCATCGGCACAGCGGTTTACATCACCTCTATGTGGGTGGCCGGCATTATGCAGGGTCTGATGTGGCGAGCCTATGATGAATACGGCAATTTAGCCTATACCTTCGTTGAATCCGTTGCGCAGATGCACCCCTATTATGCGATGCGGGTCATGGGTGGTTTTATCTTTTTCAGCGGCGCCGTGGTGATGCTGGTGAATATTGTACTGACCATAAGACAGGCCAGCAAACAGCCGGCCAATTTGGCGAAAGGCACGGTCTAATGCTGGAGATATTGCTGCTCGGCGCTTTTATCATTATCTGCTTGCATATCCTGCATCCCAGTAAAGACAAGGTGATGCAGGTTAATGCACTGGTACCGCTTTATGACGTGCAAGAGGGGGAATCGTTACCAGAACTTTGCCAAAAAACAGCTAAACTGGATGCTTAAACCATTCCTGATGATGAGTACCAATTGGACTGGTAAATAAGCTCAACGCGAAAAATTGACTGATGCGGCTTGCTTGCTGTGTATAACCATAAATGCAGACAAAGCAAAGCAGCAATGTCGCTCCCGTCCAAAGCACTAGAAATACATTCTGATTTGTCGAAAGCTCTGGGGGAAAACTTACCCCATCATCAACACAGCCATAGGACATAAACTCTCTCACCACTATAAATCTGGCCAACACAAATATTCTTCCCGGCCGTAAGCCAGCACAGCTTCGGCACTATCAAGTGCCGCCAGGCGTTTTTCCAGTGAAGTAATACTGAGGTTCATCCCATAGCGGGTATACAGCGGCCCGTGATGTCTGCCTTCAACAACATC
>CAMPHB010000140.1 GCA_946885755.1 uncultured Methylophaga sp.
ATCCTGCCGCAGTCAGCGCGTGGTGAATATTTTGCGGTATTGACACCGGTGAGTGTGGTGCTGGCGCCGGCGATTGCCAAAGTGCAACAGTCGATTTTGCTGAGCAGCCTGATTTTATTACTGATGTTACCGCTGGCCTGGTGGTATGCCTCATTTATTGTTCGGCCCATCAAACAAATGACAGCGCAAAACCGGCTGATTGAGGCCCGTCAATATGATGAACTACAGCCGATAACCACACACATCCGCGAAATCGAACGTCTGGCAGAAGCCATCAGCGGTATGGCGATGGCACTGCAACAACATGAGTTGGCCCAGAAGCAATTGCTGGAAGCTTTTATTCAACTGATTGCAGAAGCTATTGACGATAAATCCCACTACACCGCCGCGCATTGTGAACGGGTGCCGGAATTGGCGTTTATGCTCACCGATGCCGCTGAGGCGACTAATGAGGCGCCATTTGCAGATTTTTGTTTTGCCAACGACGAACAGCGCCGTGAGTTTCGTCTTGCCGCCTGGCTGCATGATTGTGGCAAAGTCACCACGCCGGAACATATTGTCGATAAAGGCACCAAGCTGGAAACCATTTATAACCGCATTCATGAAATCCGTATGCGTTTTGAAGTGTTATGGCGTGATGCAGAAATTGACTACTGGCAACAACGGCTGACTACCCCTGAAAACGAAGCGGCATATCGTGCCGAATGCACTGCGCGCCAGCAAAAATTACAGGCAGAATTTGCGTTGGTGGCTCATTGTAATGTTGGCAGTGAGTTTCTTGATTCAGCCGATGCGGCCGAATTAAAACATATCGGCCAGTACCGCTGGCAGCGGCATTTTGATAACCGGCTCGGATTATCTGAGCCGGAACGGTCACGTTATCCGGATGTGACAGACACTTTACCGATGAGTGAAACGCTGCTGGCGGATAAACCGGAACATATCGAACGGCGTGAACAACCACTAAAATTCGATCCCCGCCTGGGCATCAATATGCAGGTGCCGGAATATCTTTATAATCGGGGCGAGTTGCATAATCTGCTAGTGTGTCGCGGTACGCTGACGGCCGAAGATCGCTTTAAAATTAACGAGCATATGATCAGCACCATCAAAATTCTCGACAAATTGCCGCTGCCACCGGAGTTGGCCAAGGTGCCGCGTTATGCCTCAACCCATCACGAAAGGCTCGATGGTAAGGGCTACCCGCGTGGACTCAAGGCAGAAGATTTGTCGATCCCCGAACGGATCATGGTGCTGGCCGATATTTTTGAAGCATTGACGGCCTCTGACCGGCCTTATAAAAAAGCCAAACCGGTCAGCGTGGCCATTGATATTTTGCACAAAATGGTCAAAGAACAGCATGTCGATGCCGATGTCTTTGCGCTGTTTTTGCGAAGTGGCGTGTATCTTGACTACGCCCGGCGATTTTTACCGCCGGCGCAGATTGATCGGGTTGAGATCGATGATTATCTTTGATAGTGCACAAGCATTGTATTGCCGGCTGAAAAGCGGTTTAATCAACCCCATAACGATAACGATTTCAACAGGCGAGGGCGGGTATGGCATTACCGATTGAAGGACGGGGCTTACGGATATCCATCCGTGCCACGGTGATTGCCGGCTTTATTATCTCCAGCCTGCTGATCGCCGCAGTGGCGATTGGCCTGCAGTATTTCTTCAATAAAACCCTGGCCACCGAAGCGACCTCTGCGGTTTACCAGCAAACAGCTACCAGCACCCGTGATTATATTGCCGCAGTCGACAGCCGTGCTATTGCCGCCACCCGGGTGATGGCACAGTTTCCGCGACTGGTCGAGGGCAAAACCATTTCAGCGGAAACCCGTCGCCTATTTGCCGAAGTGATGAATCGCAACACCATGTTTTATGCGATTTATGTCGGCTATCAGGATGGTGATTTTTACGAGCTGGTTAATCTGGAAGCCGATCAAAATTTGCGCGAACAATTACGCGCAGACGCCACGGATCGCTGGGTGACGATTACCGTAAGCGGTCGGGGTGATGACAGGTTTCGCCGTTTTGAATATTTTGATGCCGATTTTAATCTGCGTGACAGTCGTCAGCATCCGACTGATTACAACGCCAGTAACCGGCCATGGTTCATAAAAGCCAAAGATGGCGAGGTGTTTAAAACCGAACCGTATTTATTTCAACATATCCAATCGCCGGGTCAGACCTATTCCACCAAAATTCCCGGCAGTGATGCGGTTTTGGCAATGGATATTGCCTTGTCGTCTTTATCCGACTTTTTCAAAACTCAGGATTTAGGCAGTGACAGCGAAATTTATCTGTATCAGAAAAGTGGTGAAATCATCGCTTCCAATCAGGCCGTGGTTGTGGCCGATGATTTACCGGCAGCGCCGTCATTAGCATTGACCGAAGCACAACAAAAAATTATCGAAGACAATAAGTATTTACTGGTTTCCAATGAAACGGACTGGCCACCGGTGAATTTTGCGGTAGCCGGCCAGCCTTATGGTTATGCCATTGATGTGCTTGACTATATTGCTGAAATGACCGGTTTGCGGCTGCGTTATTTAAACGGACTTAGCTGGCAGGAAATGGGCGCTATGTTTGTTGGCGGAGAACTGGATGTAATCCAGCCGGTTTATGACAATGAATACCGGCGGGCCTTGGGGCAAATGACTGACCCGTTTATTGAGCTGCCCTATGGCATTGTCACCGCAAAAACACAAAAGATAAGTACGCTTGCTGATTTAAACGGCAAAACGGTGGCGATTCCGCAGGGCTGGTCTTTGATTGGTAATCTGCGTGACAACTTTCCGCAGATAACGATTCTCGAAGTTGCTTCAGTAAGACAGGTTTTACAGGCAGTCCGTGATGGCAAAGCCGATGCCGGGATGGATAGTGCGGCTATTTTGCAATACACCGCCGAGCAGTATTTCTTTGATGATTTAACGGTGCATCAGAATATAGATGTCAGTGGCGCGCAGTTACCGACCAATCTGCACTTTTTAATTAACCGAGATAAAACAGAACTCGCTGAGATTTTTAATCTGGCTTTAGCCAATCTTGGTGAAAGTCAGCGGGCGGCGCTGGCTGAAAAATGGCTGGCCGCTGATGGCAGTGGCCTCAAAGCGGGCGCAGTGCCGTATCCGGAATTACTTGAAGAAGCCAACTATCAGAATCAAAAAACTCTGCAAACTATGCGTCTCAACGGCGAAGAGTATTTTGTTTATATCCAGCCGATGACCGACAGCGCTGATGAAAACGAGTTTTTTACTATTATCACTCCGGTTGCCAGTGTGATGGCGCCGGCGCTGGATAAGGTGCAAAAATCGATCTGGGTCACAGCGGCGATTTTATTATTGTTACTGCCGGTTAGCTGGCTGTTTGCCTCTCCGATTGTTCGTGCGGTGCGTAATCTGGCACTGGACAGTGAACGCATCAAACAGCGTCGTTTCAGTGAAGTGGAACAGGTGCGCAGTAATATTGTTGAAATCAGTGAGCTGGCGACATCAATGATGGCGATGTCGCACGCCATTGAAGAACATGAAAAATCTCAAGAAGCGCTGATGGAAGCGTTTATTGAGTTAATCGCTCAGGCAATCGATGATAAGTCACCTTACACGGCAGGCCACTGCGCGCGGGTGCCTGAACTGGCCTTTCTGCTGGCGGAAAAAGCCGAGCAGACTCAAGATACGCCGTTTAACAGCTTCCGCTTCCGGGATGAAAAAGAATGGCGTGAATTTAAGATAGGTGCCTGGTTGCATGACTGCGGCAAGATCACGACGCCAGAACATATTGTCGACAAAGGCACTAAGCTCGAAACCATATATAACCGCATTCATGAGATCCGCATGCGTTTTGAAGTGTTGTGGCGCGATGCTGAAATTACCTATCTGCAGCGTTGTACCGCCGAACCCGATAAGCAGGCACAATTCCGCGCTGAATGTGACGCAGCGCAGCAGCAATTACAGGATGATTTTGCCTTTATTGCTCACTGCAATATCGGCAGTGAATCCATGGACGATGCGCAAATTGAGCGTCTGCAATCGCTGGCCAATGTCACCTGGCAGCGACACTTTAATGACCGGCTGGGTTTATCGCCGATTGAAGAAGATCGTTTTGATAATGCACCAGCCAGCCTGCCGGCCACAGAGTTTTTACTGGCGGATAAAGCCGAACATATTATTCCGCATCAGCACAATGTTGAATTTGATCCGCAATTCGGCATCAAGATGACCGTGCCTGAGCATCTTTATAATCTCGGTGAACTGCATAACCTGACAGTGCGTGCCGGTACGCTGACCGCCGAAGATCGTTTCAAAATTAATGAGCACATTATCAGCACCATCAAAATGCTGGAAAACCTGCCATTCCCGCCGGAACTGTCACGGGTGCCGCGTTATGCCTCAACCCACCATGAAACCATGATCGGTACCGGTTACCCACGGGGGCTGACGGCTGATGATTTATCTATTCCGGAGCGTATTATGGTGTTGGCAGATATTTTTGAAGCACTCACCGCAGCCGACAGACCCTATAAAAAAGCCAAACCGGTCAGTGTGGCGGTGGATATTCTGCACAAAATGGTTGAGCGTCAGCATGTGGATCGGGATGTCTTTGAGCTGTTTTTACGCAGTGGTGTTTACCTGCAATATGCCAAACGCTTTTTGCCGCCACAGCAGATCGATGAAGTGGATATCAGCCAGTATTTAAGCCACTAGCCTATAATAGCCAGCACATTAAATTAATTAGGTTAAGGCATGGCAATTCAGTGGTTTCCCGGTCATATGC
>CAMPHB010000141.1 GCA_946885755.1 uncultured Methylophaga sp.
GTGATGTGGAAACCGCTGCCGAGATGCATCAGCAAAGTCTGAAAGCGGCAGCGGACTGCGCGATTTTTATCGGCTGCGCAGCCGTCTCAGATTATCGGGTGGCAGAACCTGCCAGTGACAAACTGAAAAAATCTGCCGGCGAAAATTTGCATCTGCAATTGCTGGCTAATCCCGATATTATTGCCGATGTCGCACAATTGCCCCAGCGGCCAGCACTGGTTATCGGTTTTGCGGCCGAGACAAAGGATTTACCCAGCTATGCACGGCAAAAATTAGCCGCTAAAAAGCTGGATATGATCGCTGCCAATGATGTCAGCGATGGCCAGGTATTTGGTGCTGACACCAATGCTTTACAGGTTTTCTGGCCGGGCGGTGAAAAAATATTGCCGGCTGCCGTTAAAGGCAAACTGGCGCGGGATTTAATGACTTTAATAATCGATCAATACCATGCAAAAAATACAACTGAAACTGCTTGACCCCCGCCTCGGTGACAGCATTGATTTGCCGGATTATGCTACGGATGGTTCAGCCGGACTGGATCTGCGGGCCTGTCTGGAACAGGACATAACGCTGCAACCCGGTGAAACAGTGTTGATCCCGACCGGTCTGGCCATTCATATTGATGATCCCGGTCTGGCGGCAGTATTATTGCCACGCTCCGGCCTTGGGCATAAACACGGCATTGTCCTCGGTAACTTGGTCGGACTGATTGATAGTGATTACCAGGGACAGATTTTTGTGTCGTGCTGGAATCGCAGTCAAACAGCGTTTGAGATCAAAGTCGGTGAGCGTATTGCGCAAATGGTATTTGTGCCGGTGGTGCAGGTTGGCTTTGAGCAGGTAGAAGAATTCAGCGCCAGTGAGCGTGGCACCGGTGGGTTTGGCCATACTGGCCGGCATTAATGGCAAATCGCGATTTGAAAAAAAATCTGCAAACCCGGCTGAAACCGGCAGCGTTATTATTGCTGTTATTGTTGATTCTGGTTGCCGTTGCGGCGACCTATATTGTCGGCCAGCAACTGGCAGCCAATAGCGAACCGCCATCCACTGAAAAACAGCAACAACTGCTGAATCAGCAGACAAAAGCGATGGCCGATATGATTGCCGGCTGGCAGCGGCAGGCGGCGGATCCGGCGGCGATAAATGAATGGCCCGAAGCCGATATTGTCTGCATGATCGATAAAATTCCGCTCAAGCCGCAAACCGGTGATTGCCTGCCAATTACCTTTGCTACCTTGCTGGCATTGCGACAAGCCGCTAATGATGGTCAGGCCGATATCGCGGTGATGCAGCCCGGCACCGAAAAAGCCTATGTACAAATTGTCCGCCAGCAAGGCGGCGGCTTTTTGTTATTGGCACTGAACACCAGTTTGCTGAACAAGCTCAGCAGTTCGCTCGACAGCAATGCCGGTTACTGGACAATTACCCAGGGTGGTAATGCGCGGCTGGTTTTAGCGGCAGCAGGCGATCAGCAACTGGCGCAGCAAGTTAAACCGCTGACCGGGCAAATCGCTGGCAGTCACTGGCAATTAAATTTCTGGCCGGCACCCAAAACCGCTGCGGCTTTTAATGTGATTTGGTTGATCCCTGCGGTATTGCTGGCCATAGCTTTATGGTGGTTTCTGGCGCCAAGGCTGAATCAGCTAAGTGTCATGAAAGTGAAGCAGGTTCAGAATAAACAAATCCTCAATATTGCACCAGAAGTGATAGGCAATACCGAGCCGCAGATCATGGCGTTTTCAGGATCGCCACGTGCTGCTCAATTGACGGATGATGAGTCATCATCTACTACAAAATCCTCTTTGCAAAATGAGCAAGACACCATTAAAGATTCAATCTCTGCGGCAGATGATAATTCTGACTTACTCTATGCAGAAGCCTTTGACACGCCGCGCAGCAGCGACCTTGATGACACGGTGGATTCGCGCAGCACACCTGATGTGCTGGAATTTGATCTCGCGCCGCAAGCCGCCAAGCCGGCCGCAATTGATGCAGCGATTTTCAAAACCTACGATATTCGCGGACTGGTCGACAGCCAGCTGACGGCCAATGTGATGCAGCAATTGGGTCAGGCGATTGGCAGTGAAGCCCAGGCACGCGGCGTTAATACACTGGTGGTTGGCAGAGATGGCCGTGCCAGCAGCGAGGATTTTGCCAAAGCCATGATGCAAGGCCTCAATGACAGTGGTTGTGACGTCATTGATATCGGTGCCATGCCGACCCCGGTGTTGTATTTTGCCAGCGAACATTTTGAAAGCCGCTCTGGGGTGATGATTACCGGCAGTCATAACCCTGCCAACTATAACGGCGTGAAAATTGTTATTAATGGTGAAACACTGTCAGGTGAGTCTATTCAGGCGCTTAAACAACGTCTTGATTCGGGGCAGTTGGCACAGGGCCGGGGCAAGCGGCAGATTGAAGATGTGCTGGATGAGTATCTGGCGGCGATAGCTGCGCAGATCAAACTGCCGAAATCGCTGAAAGTGGTCGTAGATTGTGGCAATGGCATTGCCGGGCCGGTAGCACCACAGTTGCTGAAACTTATCGGCTGTGATGTGACGCCACTGTTTTGTGATGTCGACAGCCGATTCCCCAATCACCACCCTAACCCCGGCCAGCCGGAAAATCTGCAGGCTTTGATCGCCAAAGTGCAGGAAACCAAAGCCGATTTAGGTCTTGCTTTTGACGGTGATGGCGATCGCATCGGTGTGGTGTTGGCAGATGGTGAAATCATCTGGCCGGATCGTTTGCTGATGCTGTTTGCCCAGGCGCTGTTAGCCGAGTATCCGGGTGAAAAAATCTTTTATGATGTGAAAAGCAGCGGTGTGTTGTTTGATGTGATCAGCCGCGCCGGCGGTGAACCGGTGATGATGGCTTCCGGTCATTCGCTGATTAAAAAAGCGCTGCAGGAGAACAATGCCAAACTGGCTGGTGAAATGAGCGGTCATCTATTTTTCGCCGATCGCTGGTATGGTTTTGATGACGCTTTATATGCCGCTTGCCGGCTGCTAGAATTGCTCGCCGCTGACCCTCAGCAACGCACGCCAGTAGAAATTTTTGCCGCCCAGCCGCAACGGGTTAATACACCGGAAATCCATATCGCTATGGACGATAAAGAATGCCGGCAGTTTATTGACAAATTTATCGCCGAAGCACAGTTCAGTGATGCCAAACTCAGCACAATCGACGGCCTGCGGGTGGATTTTGCCAAAGGCTGGGGGCTGGTGCGTGCATCCAATACCGTACCGGGGCTGACGTTGCGATTTGAAGCCGGCTCAGAGGCCGATTTACAACATATAAAACAACTGTTTGTGCAGCAAATGTTGCAGGTCAAACCGACCTTAAGTCTGCACTTGTAGGAAATAAGATGAGTTTAAACACACAACGCGCCACGCATATCGCTCAGGTTTTGACCGAAGCACTGCCGTATATCCAGCGGTTTTCCGGTAAAACGCTGGTCATCAAGTATGGCGGCAACGCCATGACCGATGAGGCGCTGAAAAACAGCTTTGCCCGCGATGTGGTGCTATTAAAAGCAGTCGGTATCAATCCGGTGATTGTCCATGGTGGTGGCCCGCAGATCGGTCAGTTGCTGGAAAAAGTCGGCAAACAATCCGAGTTTATTAATGGCATGCGCGTCACGGATCGCGAAACCATGGATATCGTCGAAATGGTGCTTGGCGGTCAGGTTAATAAAAGCATCGTTAATCTGATTAATAATCACGGCGGCCGGGCAGTGGGGCTGACCGGTAAAGATGGCAGCCTGATTTTTGCAGAAAATATGCAGGTAGCCTCCAATGATCGGACGCTAAAAGCATCGGAAATGATTGATCTGGGCCATGTCGGCAAAGTCAGCAGTATTGATACCAGCGTGATTGATATGCTGATCAAAAGCGACTTTATTCCGGTGATTGCGCCGATTGGTGTTGGCAAAGATGGTGAATCCTACAACATCAATGCCGATCTGGTCGCCGGTAAAATCGCCGAAGTGTTGCAGGCCGAAAAACTGATTTTGTTGACAAATACGCCGGGTCTGCTGGATGCTGACGGCAAGTTAATGACCGGTCTGAATGCCAAACAAGTGAATGATTTAATTGAACAAGGTGTGATTTACGGCGGCATGTTGCCGAAAATCGGCTGCGCGCTGGATGCCGTGCAGGCCGGTGTCACCTCGTCGCATATTATTGATGGCCGGGTGCAGCATGCGGTGCTGCTGGAAATGTTTACCGATGAAGGTGTCGGCACCCTTATCCGCGGAGGTGGCCGGTGAATGACGCTGCCAAACCAAGCCGCGCGGAAAACAAACAATCCAAACGGCAGGCCATTCTTGAAGCATTGGCTTCTGAGCTGGAGCAAAATCCGGGTGAACGTATTACCACGGCGCGTTTGGCAGCCGGTTTAGGGGTTTCCGAAGCCGCGTTATACCGTCACTTTCCCAGTAAAGCACGGATGTTTGAAGGCTTGATTGAATTTGCCGAAGATACGGTATTTGGACTTATCCGCCGCATTATGGATGATGAAAAAGAGGCGCTGGCCCGCTGTGAAAAAATCATTGCGCTGTTGCTCGGTTTCAGTGCTAAAAACCCGGGTATTACCAGCGTGCTGGTCGGTGTAGCTCTGACCGGTGAAACCGAACGCCTGCGCCAGCGGGTCAGCCAGTTTTTTGATCGGCTGGAAACTCAGTTCCGGCAAATTCTCAGAGAACGCGAACTGACGCTGACCCAGGCCGGCGGCCGGCCGGTCAACGAAACCGCTAATTTATTGCT
>CAMPHB010000142.1 GCA_946885755.1 uncultured Methylophaga sp.
TGCTCAGGAAGCGCATGAGGCGATTCGTCCAACTTCAGTGCTGCGTACCCCGGAAGATATGAAAGCCTATTTGCCGGCGGATCAACTGAAATTGTACACGCTGATTTGGCAGCGGACACTGGCCAGTCAGATGGTGCATGCCACCTTGAATACTGTCGCCGTCGATTTGGGCTGTGGTAAAGGCAATACGTTCCGTGCCAATGGTTCTACCGTGGTGAATCCCGGCTTTATGAGTGTTTATCTTGAAGGCCAGGATGACAAAAAAGCCGATAAAGATGAGAACCTGCTGCCGCCAATGGCCGTAGGTGATGTCGTAACATTGCTAAAAATCCGGCCAGAACAGCATTTCACCGAGCCACCGCCGCGTTACAGCGAAGCCAGTCTGGTTCGGGCGCTGGAAGAGCACGACATCGGCCGGCCATCGACTTATGCCAGCATTATTTCGACGTTATTGCAGCGTGAATATGTTGAGCTGGTCAATAAGCGTTTTCACCCTACCGATGTCGGCCGGGTGGTCGGCAAGTTTCTGGTCGAGCATTTTACCCGCTACGTTGATTACAGCTTCACCGCCAAACTCGAAGATGAGCTGGATGCCGTATCGCGCGGTGAAGAAGAATGGATCCCATTGCTACGTAGTTTCTGGGGCCCGTTCAAAGAGCAGGTGGAAACCAAAGACAAAGAAGTACAGCGCAGTGATGTCACCCAAGAGCTGATGGATGAAAACTGCCCGAAATGCGGTAAACAGCTGTCCAGCCGCTTAGGTCGCAGTGGCCGTTTTATTGGCTGTACCGGTTATCCGGACTGTGATTACACGCGCAATATTGATGGTGAAGAAACCACCGCCAGTGAACCGGAAAAAGTCGAAGGCCGGCAATGCCCGAAATGTGAATCGGATCTGATTTACCGTATTGGTAAGTATGGCAAATTTATCGGTTGCAGCAGCTATCCGAAATGCAAACATATTGAGTCATTGGAGCAGCCGGCTAATACTGGCGTTGATTGTCCGCAATGTCAGAAAGGCGAAATCCTGACTCGAAAATCGCGGCGTGGCAAGGTGTTTTATTCCTGTTCGGAATATCCGAAATGTGACTATGCGTTATGGAATGAGCCGCTGAAAGAAGCCTGCCCGAATTGCCAGTGGCCGATCCTGACCATTAAAACCACCAAGAGCAAAGGCACCGAGAAAGTCTGCCCGCAGAAAGACTGCGGTTTCAGCGAGAAAGTGGAATCGGCTTAATCGTTTTTGCGGTCGGCGTGACCGAGATCTTGCTGTGGCGCGATAATATCGCGCACCCGCTGCTTTAGCTCGGTGATGTCCGGAAAACGCCCTTCGGCTTTGCGATCCCATACCAGCTGGTCGTCAGCAGTGACGGTAAACAGGCCGCCACTTGCCGGAATTAAGGTCAGTTCGCTGATTTCACCATCAAAAGTGGTGAGCAGTTCCTGCGCCATCCATGCGGCGCGCAGCAGCCAGCGGCATTGCGTGCAGTAGTGGATTTTAACGTGATGCATTTAATCTGCTTGCAGCGCAGTGAATACCTGGTTAGCTTGTTTCATAGCGACTTCAGTGTCATCAGCCAGCACATTAAAATGACCCATTTTACGACCCGGCCGGGCGGCCTTTTTGCCGTATAAGTGCAATTTAATATTCGGCTCAGCCAATAACTTGTCCCAGTGCGGCTGTGAGTCACCCCAGACGTCACCCAGCAGATTAATCATGACGACCGGGGAATGCAGACTGACATTACCGCTGGGTAAACCACATAACATCCGGACTTGTTGTTCAAACTGTGAGGTCGGGCAGGCATCAAGCGTGTAGTGGCCAGAGTTGTGTGGCCGTGGTGCGATTTCATTGGCGATCACTTCATCTTGCTGAGAGATAAAGAACTCCACTGCAAGCGTGCCAACATAATCCAGCCCTTCGGCAATTTTACTGGCTTTGCTAATAGCAGCTTGTTTGAGTTCAGTTGAAGCAATGCTGGGTACGGTTGTGCTGTGCAAAATGCCATTAACATGAACATTTTCAGCAACCGGAAAAGCCGTGATATCGCCAGACTGGCTGCGTGCCAGCACTACGGAAACTTCGCGCTGTAAATCAATGCGTTGCTCCAGCACACATTCCTTCTGACCAAGACTGTCGAAAGCGGCATAAGCTGCCTCGAGATCCGGACACACCACCTGACCTTTGCCGTCATAGCCAAATGTCGCGACTTTTAAAATGGCAGGGAACTGAATTTTGTCAGCCGCGCCAGCGAGATCATCACGTTTGTAAATGCTGACAAACGGCACGGTGTCGATTCCCTGGCTGCGGATGAAATTTTTCTCGACATTACGGTTCTGGGTTTTGGCTAGTGCGGAAGCGGACGGGTGAACAACGGTACGTTGTTCCAAAAAAGCCAGGGTGCTGGCGGGGATGTTTTCAAACTCAGTGGAAATGGCCGCACACTGTTCGGCTAATAATTGCAGCGCCGTTTCATCGTCATAGGCTGCGCAAATATGTTGGTCAGCAATAATGCCGGCGGGACTGTCTTTGTCGGGATCCAGAACGATAACTTTGTAGCCCATGGTCTGCGCTGCTGTGGTGAACATCCGGCCCAGCTGTCCGCCGCCGAGCATGCCTAGGGTTGCACCGGGTAAAATCATGGTTATCCTCTCAAGCTTCAGGTGGCAGGGTCATCTCCAGCACCGACTGGTGCTGATCTTTACGGAATTGCGCCAACTTGGCTGACAGTGTCGCGTCGTGATTAGCCAGCATGGCAATGGCAAACAAGGCTGCGTTGGCGGCACCGGCCTCACCAATCGCGAAAGTGGCGACTGGAATGCCTTTCGGCATCTGTACAATCGACAGCAGCGAATCCTGACCTTTTAAATAGCGCGAGGGTACAGGGACGCCGAGCACCGGTACAGTGGTATTCGCTGCCAGCATACCCGGTAAGTGTGCAGCACCGCCGGCACCGGCGATAATGCACTGCAGACCCTTTTGCTGCGCCGTTTTGGCATATTCAGTCAACAGATCCGGGGTGCGGTGTGCTGATACCACTTGCGTCTCGTAGGGGATGCCAAATGCTTCCAGCTGTGCGACAGCTTTTTGCATGACGGGCCAGTCACTGTTACTGCCCATTACCACACCGATAATCGCTTTGCTCATAATCAGTCTTGTCTGTTTGAGAAAAAGCAGTGCATTTTAGCTAGTTTATTGAAAATAGGAAAATTTAACGCGCAAAAAAGCGTCTAAAACCTGTAGTGATAATTGAACGCGGCGGCCTGAATAGATATACTTGTTGATCCATTCTGCCGTGTTTTTGGCAATGCTCCCCCGGTTTTGACAAGCTGCGCCGGTTTTGCCGGAGGGGGTCTGCGACGGCGCTAACAGACGATGAAGGTATAGACGTGAGTCAGCCAACAGAATTAACACAAGGCCTTTACCGGCCCGAATTTGAACGCGATAACTGCGGCTTCGGTTTGATTGCTCAAATGGACGGCAAGCCCAGCCATTGGCTCATCGAAACGGCAATTGAAGCACTGGGCAATCTGACCCATCGGGGTGCTATTGGCGCCGATGGTAAAACCGGTGACGGTTGCGGTTTATTATTGAAAAAGCCGGACAGTTTTTTCCGGGCAATCGCTAAAGAGTTAAATTTTGACCTGGCCGAGCGTTTTGCTGTCGCTGTGGTGTTTTTGTCAACCGATGAAGCGAAAGCGCAGGCCGCGCAACAAGTCGTCAATGATAAGTTGAGCCAACAGGGATTGCAGGTGCTTGGCTGGCGCGATATTCCCGTTGACCCGCAGTCTGCCTGTGGTGAAGAAGCGATGCGTTCGCTGCCAACTATGCGTCACGTATTTATTAACGCTGCGCCAGATATGGATGACGCGGCGTTTGAGCGTAATCTGTATATCGCCCGTCGTCAGTCAGAAAAAGCATTGGTTGAAGACAGTGATTTCTATGTGCCCAGCATGTCATCACAAGTCGTTTCGTACAAAGGCTTGGTAATGCCGTCTTACCTGCCGGTATTCTATAAAGACCTTAACGATCAACGCATGGAAACGGCGATTTGTGTATTCCACCAGCGTTTTTCCACCAACACCTGGCCGCAATGGCGTCTGGCGCAGCCGTTCCGCTATTTAGCACACAACGGTGAAATCAATACCGTGCAGGGTAACCGTAACTGGGCGCTGGCTCGCGGTGCCAAATTTGCTACGTCATTAATCGACAATATGGATGACATCCGGCCGCTGGTCGGTACCACCGGTTCTGACTCATCCAGCATGGATAATATGCTGGAAGCACTGCTGGCCGGTGGTGTCAGTATGTTCCGTGCCATGCGCTTGCTGATTCCGCCTGCCTGGCAGAATGATCCCACCATGGATGATGATCTGAAAGCATTCTACGACTACAACTCTATGCATATGGAGCCGTGGGATGGGCCTGCTGGTGTGGTGATTACCGATGGTCGTTATGCTGCCTGCACGCTGGATCGTAATGGTCTGCGGCCGGCGCGTTATGTCATCACGAAAGATCGCCATATCACGCTGGCTTCAGAAGTCGGTGTCTATAACTATCAGCCCGAAGATGTAGTGACCAAAGGTCGTCTGAAACCGGGCCAGATGCTGGCAGTCGATACCCAGACCGGCCAGTTGTTGATGCCGGAAGATATCAACCAATTGTTGAAATCTGCCCAGCCCTATAAGCAATGGTTGCAGGATAATTTGCAGCGCCTGACAGACAAAAAAGATGCTGATGCCAGTACTGAACTGGAA
>CAMPHB010000143.1 GCA_946885755.1 uncultured Methylophaga sp.
CGGTCTTGCGTGAGATTGGCGTTGAAACCGGTGGTTCTAACGTGCAGTTTGCCGTCAATCCGGAAACCGGCCGGCTGATCATTATTGAAATGAATCCGCGGGTATCCCGCTCGTCAGCGTTGGCGTCAAAAGCCACTGGTTTTCCGATCGCCAAAGTCGCCGCCAAACTGGCGGTGGGTTATACGCTTGACGAATAACAGAACGAAATCACTGGTGGTGCCACGCCGGCATCGTTCGAGCCGACTATCGACTATGTGGTGACCAAAGTGCCACGCTTTACCTTTGAAAAATTCCCGCTTGCTGATAATCGTCTGAGTACGCAGATGAAATCAGTCGGTGAAGTGATGGCGATTGGCCGTAACTTTCAGGAATCATTGCAAAAAGCACTGCGTGGTCTGGAAATCGACCGTGACGGTTTTACCGAAATTCTCGATTTAAAAGATGACAATGTCGAAGCGACATTGCGCCGTGAACTCAGTCTGCCCGGCTCAGACCGGCTCTGGTACGTGGCCGATGCGTTGCGTTTTGGTATGAGCTTTGACGAAGTGCAGCAACTGACGCATATCGATCCGTGGTTTTTGATTCAGATTCAGGAAATTGTCGTGATTGAAAATCAGCTCAGAGAGCGTTCGCTGAGCGATATTGATGCGGCTGAACTGCGCCGTTTGAAAGGCAAAGGCTTTTCGGATTCCCGGCTGGCCAAATTGCTGCACAAAACCGAAAAGCAAGTGCGTAGTCACCGGCATCAACTGGGTGTGCGGCCGGTTTATAAACGTGTTGATACCTGTGCGGCAGAGTTTTCAACAACGACAGCGTATATGTATTCAAGCTATGACGATGAATGCGAAGCCAACCCGTCAGATCGCGACAAGATCATGATTCTGGGCGGTGGTCCGAACCGTATCGGCCAAGGTATTGAGTTTGATTATTGCTGCGTGCATGCCGCGCTGGCACTGCGTGATGATGGTTATGAAACCATCATGGTCAACTGTAATCCGGAGACGGTTTCAACAGACTACGACACTTCTGATCGGCTGTATTTTGAATCGCTGACGCTGGAAGATGTACTGGAAATCGTGGATCTGGAAAAACCCAAAGGCGTTATTGTCCAGTTCGGCGGTCAGACACCGTTGAAATTGGCGCGGGCTTTGGAAGCGGCGGGTGTGCCGATTATCGGAACTTCACCGGATGCTATTGACCACGCTGAAGATCGCGAACGTTTCCAGCAAATGGTTGAAAAGCTCGGCTTGCTGCAACCACCGAATCGTTTAGCACATTCTATTGATACGGCAGTATCGCTGGCAGCAGAAGTCGGTTATCCGCTGGTGGTGCGTCCGTCGTATGTGCTGGGCGGCCGGGCGATGGAAATCGTTTATAACGAAGAAGAATTACAACGTTATATGCTGACGGCAGTGTCGGTTTCCAATGATTCGCCGGTATTGCTGGATCGTTTCCTGGATGATGCCATTGAAGTTGATGTTGATGCCATTTGTGACGGCAAAGATGTACTGATTGGCGGCATTATGGAGCATATCGAACAAGCCGGTGTGCATTCAGGTGACTCGGCTTGTGCCATCCCGCCATACAGTTTGAGCCCGGCAATCATGGATCAACTGCGTGAACAGGTTCGGCAAATGGCCCGTGAATTGGGCGTGGTGGGGTTGATGAATACCCAGTTTGCGATTCAGGGTGATCGCATCTTTATTCTGGAAGTAAATCCGCGTGCCTCGCGGACTGTGCCTTATGTTTCCAAATCTATCGGTGTGCCGCTGGCCAAAGTGGCGGCAAGAGCGATGGCTGGCCGCAGTCTGACTGAGCAAGGTGTCACTAAAGAGGTGATTCCAAGTTATTACTCGGTTAAAGAAGCGGTGTTCCCGTTTATCAAGTTCCAGAATGTGGATCCGATCCTCGGCCCTGAAATGAAGTCAACCGGTGAGGTTATGGGTGTTGGCCGCAGTTTTGGTGAAGCGTTTGCCAAATCACAGCTGGCCGCTTCAGTGAGTTTGCCAACCGGCGGTAAAGCCTTTATTTCAGTGCGTGAAGCCGATAAAGCAGCCGTTGTGGCGATTGCCCGTGATTTATTGACACTGGGTTTTGAATTGCTGGCCACCCGTGGCACCCAGCAAACCTTGACAGACGCTGGCGTGCCATGTGAGCGTGTCAAGAAAGTGGCGGAAGGCCAGCCACATATTGTCGATATGATTAAAAACGATGAAATCAGTCTCATCGTCAACACCACTGAAGGTCGTCAGGCCGTTGCTGATTCACGGGAAATCCGCCGTGCAGCGCTGCAGCATCAGGTGAATTACACCACGACACTGGCAGCGGCGCGGGCAACAATTCTGGCGCTGAACAGTGAAGACAATGTGTCGGTTAATCGTTTGCAGACATTACACGGAGAATTAGCGTAATGGCAGTGCCAATTACTCTGCGCGGTGCAGAAGCGCTGAAAGCGGAATTACATGAGTTAAAAACGGTCAGGCGGCCGGCGGTGGTTGAGGCTATTTCTGAAGCCCGTGCCCATGGTGATTTGAAAGAAAATGCTGAATATCATGCTGCCCGTGAACAGCAAAGCTTTATTGAAGGCCGTATTCAGGAACTAGAATCAACTTTAGCCAATTCACAAGTGATTGATCCTGCCAGTTTGCCGCAGGATGGCCGGGTTGTTTTTGGCGTTACGGTGGATTTGTTGAATATCGATACCGATGCAGAAGTCAGCTATCAGATCGTTGGCGATTATGAATCGGATATAAAACTCAATCGGATTTCGATTTCGTCGCCGATCGCCCGTGCTTTAATTGGTAAAGAAATCGACGATATAGCGACCGTTCAGGCGCCGGGTGGCGCTATTGAATATGAAATTGTTGCCATTCATTATCAGAGCTGACGATTTTGTTTTATGCTGATTTTGCCGGTGAACGCCTGCTGCTGACCCTGTGGGTGGGAAGTTTGTGGGCCATCGGCTACCTGGCAGTGCCATTGGCATTTGCCACGCTGGATACGCAAGTTGCAGCGGAATACGCCGCGACGTTGTTTTATGCCGTCAATATTATTGGCCTGGTCAGTGGTGCAATGTTGCTGCTCGGCAAGTTATTTATGGAACGGTTGCAAATTACCCGTTCTTGGCGATTTTGGTTGTTACTGTTAATGCTGGCACTGACGCTGGTATTCAGCGTTTATATCCAGCCGGAAATTGCCGCGGTTAAAGCTATCGCTGACTGGCGTGCTGATGCCGCTTTGAGTGGTCGTTTTGATGATTTGCATCAGCTCAGTGAAAATCTGTATCTGCTGCTTAGTGTACTTGGCCTGATTCTGGTGCTGACCGCTGATAAAAAAGCGGCAGCAAACTGGTCTCATGGCGAGAAGTAAATCCAGCCAAAGCTGGCTGAAAGAGCATTTTGACGATCCGTTTGTCAAAAAAGCCCAGCAAAAAGGCTATCGTTCCCGTGCTACCTTTAAGCTCGAAGAGATTGATTTAAAAGATAAATTGATCCGGCCGGGCATGACAGTGGTGGATTTGGGGGCCGCGCCCGGTGGCTGGTCAGATTATGCGCTGCATAAAGTGGGTGATAAAGGTACGGTCATTGCCCTTGATATTCTGCCGATGACGCCGCTGACCGGCGTTCATTTTATTGAGGGTGACTTTCGTGAAGCCGAGGTGCTCGAGCAATTAGAAAGTATCGTCGGTGATCGGCAAATTGATCTTGTATTATCCGATATGGCCCCCAATATGACTGGGGTAGATGCCATCGATCAGCCGGGCAGTATCTATCTTTGTGAACTGGCGTTAGATTTTGCCAGTCAGCACTTAAGTAAACACGGCGATTTTTTGGTCAAAGTGTTTCAGGGTGAAGTATTTGAACCGTTTTTAAAGGCGATGCGGGCACAATTTAATAAAGTGATTACCCGTAAACCCGAAGCATCGCGGGCACGCAGCCGTGAAGTATATTTGCTCGGCCGGGGCCGAAAATAATGCCGTCAATCAACAAGGCTTGAGGTAACAACATTGAGTGACATGATGAAAAATATTGTTTTATGGGTTGTCATCGCCATGGTGCTGATGTCGGTGTTCAATAATTTTGGCCCGCAGCAAGCCAAACAAAGTGAAATGGATTACTCGACCTTTATCAGTAGTGTCAAAGAAGGCGCTGTCAGCAATGTTGATATTCAGGGCCGGACTATTACCGGTGAACTGACGGACGGCAGTAAATTCACAACTTACAGCCCCGATTATGATCCGGGTCTGATCGGTGATTTGCTGGATAACGGCGTTGCTATTAAAGCTGAGCCCGTTGAAAAAACCAGTCTGTTGATGCAAATCTTTATTTCATGGTTCCCAATGCTGCTGCTGATTGCGGTTTGGATCTTTTTCATGCGCCAGATGCAGGGTGGTGGTGGCAAAAACCCGATGTCATTCGGTAAAAGCAAAGCCCGCATGCTCAATGAAGATCAGGTCAAAGTGACTTTTAAAGATGTCGCCGGCGTTGAAGAAGCCAAAGAAGAAGTTCACGAACTGGTCGATTTTCTGCGTGATCCGGGCAAATTCCAGAAACTGGGCGGCCGGATCCCACGTGGTATTTTGATGGTTGGCTCACCCGGTACCGGTAAAACCTTGCTGGCGCTGGCAAGTGCCCTGGAGCAACGCCGCGACTATAAACAGATCTATTTAGCAAGGCCCGTAGTTCCGCTTAGTAACAAGGACATTGGTTACCTGCCTGGCGACATAAAATCGAAGCTGAACCCATACATGGAGC
>CAMPHB010000144.1 GCA_946885755.1 uncultured Methylophaga sp.
CAAACCAAAGCCCGTGAAGCGAAAATGGCGCAGCAACAAGCGGCTAAACTTGATGATATGTTCAACAAGATGGAAGAGGGTGACGTCAAAACCCTTAATGTGGTCATCAAAGGTGACGTACATGGCTCGGTTGAAGCGGTCAGTCAGGGGCTGCAAAAACTGTCGACAGACATGGTCAAAGTCCGTGTGGTTGGCTCCGGCGTTGGTGGTATTAACGAAACCGATGCCCAGCTTGCGGCGGCTTCTGATGCCATTCTGATTGGCTTTAACGTCCGCGCTGATAACACGGCCCGTAAAGTCATTGCTGAAAAAGGCCTTGATGTACAGTATTTCAGTATTATTTACGATTTGCTGGATGTGGTCACCAAAGCGATGACCGGCATGCTGGAACCGGTTTATAAAGATGAAATCATCGGTCTGGCACGGGTTGACGACGTATTCAGTTCACCGAAATTCGGTGATATTGCTGGCTGTCTGGTTCTTGAAGGCAGTGTTAAGCGTAATAATCCTATTCGCGTACTGCGTGATAATGTGGTTATTTACGAAGGTGAGTTGGAGTCATTGCGCCGCTTTAAAGATGACGTTAATGAGGTTAATGCAGGTACTGAATGTGGTATCGGTGTTAAAAATTACAAAGACGTCAAGCCAGGCGATCAAATCGAAGTCTTTGAACGTGTGCTGATGAAACCGAGCTTGTAATGGCCAGAGAATTCAGTCGTACCAGTCGCATCGGTGAAGTGATGCAACGTGAATTGGCGCAGCTCATTCAACATGAGCTGGCCGATCCGCGTGTCAGTCTGGTGACGGTGTCGCATGTTAATGTCACAGCCGATCTGAAATACGCCAAGATTTATGTCACACGTCTTAATGGTTTTGACAGTGAACAGGCGGCTGAAGAGTGTTTGCAGGGCTTGAACAAAGCTGCCGGTTTTTTGCGCCGGGCATTAGCCAAGCGCGTCAAACTACGCATCATGCCTGAGCTGCAATTTCGTTATGACACCTCGCTGGAGCATGGCTTTTACATGGATGCTTTGATCAGCAAAGCCAACGCTGATAACAACAACGATAATAACGAATCCTGATCTGCCGTTATGGCTCGCCGTAAAACTTCCGGCCGGGATCTGACCGGCATGCTGATTGTCGATAAACCTTCAGGCATCAGCTCCAACCGGGTATTACAAATCACGAAACGACTGTTTCAGGCCAACAAAGCCGGCCATACCGGCACACTTGATCCATTGGCATCAGGCGTTTTGCCTGTATGTCTGGGTGAAGCAACCAAACTGTCCACTTATCTTTTAGATGCTGATAAACGTTATCAGGTGACCTGCAAGTTAGGTATTGCCACTAACAGCGGTGACAGTGATGGTGAAGTGATTGGTGAAAAGGCGTTACCGGATTTTAACGAAACATCTCTGACAGCGTTGCTAAAGGATTTTAGCGGCGAGCAAACGCAGATCCCGCCAATGTTTTCAGCATTAAAACATCAGGGACAACCTTTATATAAACTGGCGCGGCAAGGTGTTGAGGTTGAGCGCAAAGCCCGGCAAATCACCATTTATGACTTGCAATTACTGGCAGTCAGTACAGATAGTTTTACCCTTGATGTCAGCTGCAGCAAAGGCACTTATATCCGCACCTTAGTGCAGGATATTGCCGCTGCAATGGGTAGTTGTGGCCATGTTACTATGCTGCGCCGAACGGCAGCAGCGGGCTATGATTTAACGCAGGCTATCGCGCTCGACGAATTGGAAAATCTGGCCGAACAGCAGGATTTGACCCTGTTGGATAAAACACTGTTGCCGGCGGCAGAAGCATTACCAGACTGGCCGTTAATTGCGCTGAACAGCCAACAAAGTCGTCAGCTGTATTTTGGTCAGCCTGTGCAATATAGTACAACAGAATACAGCGGCAATATCCGGCTGCTTGACGAGACCGGCGCGTTTACCGGTTTGGCGCAGATCGATATTGATGGTGTGATTACCGCCAAACGGCTGTTTGTCCGTTCAGAAACACAGTAATTTCTTGTAGTCAGCGGCCAAAGCCTATAAAATACAGGCCGCTTTAAATGGTTGGTTAATCCGGTAGCTATGCTGGGTTATCACAGAATTTAACTGGGCAACTATCTGCCAAATCAAAGTTGGAGTTTTTAATGTCAATTACCGCACAACAAAAGCAAGAAATCATCAGCAAACATGCCCGTAATGATGGTGATACCGGTTCAGCAGAAGTGCAAATCGCCTTACTGACCGCACGTATCAGCAATCTGGGGGATCATTTCAAAAACAACACCCATGACCATCACTCACGTCAGGGTCTGTTAAAAATGGTCAGCAGCCGTCGTAAAATGCTCGATTACCTGAAAAAGACTGACATCACACGTTACCGTGATCTGATTGCTGATTTAGGTCTGCGTCGCTAATCTGCTGCGTGATTTACCACCCTATATTTTACCCTGCGGCCAGACCAAATGGTCTTTGGTCCGCAGAATGGTGATCTGAATAATGCCCCTGCAATCCCTCTGGATGCAGGGGCATTTTCATTTACAGGTTTTTTAAACTGGCGTCGAAAAGGTTCGGTGGCAGTGTCGTCAAGAGAAGGAAATAAATAGTGAATTCAGTTAAAAAGACAGTTCAGTTCGGTGAGCATCTGCTCAGCCTGGAAACCGGCAAAGTCGCCCGTCAGGCCGGCGGCGCGGTGATGGCGAGCCTCGGTGATACCGCCGTTTTAGTCACCGTCGTCGGTAAGAAAAACGTCAATCCCGGTCAGGACTTCTTTCCATTAACCGTCAACTATCAGGAGCGTACTTACGCTGCCGGTAAAATCCCTGGCGGTTTTTTCAAACGTGAAGGTCGCCCAAGCGAAAAAGAAACGTTAACGTCACGATTGATCGATCGTCCATTACGGCCGCTGTTTCCAAAAGGTTTTATCAACGAAGTGCAGGTTATTGCCACCGTGGTTGCCATGGACCCTGCGATTGATCCAGATATTCCGGCGATGATTGGTGCGTCAGCCGCACTGGCGATCGCCGGTCTGCCATTTAATGGTCCATTGGGTGCTGCGCGCGTTGGTTATATTGATGGTCAGTATGTACTGAACCCAAGCAAAAAACAGCTTGCGGAAAGCGCGCTGGATTTAGTTGTTGCCGGTACGGAAACAGCGGTATTGATGGTGGAATCAGAAGCCGATCAACTGCCAGAAGAAGTCATGCTGGGCTCAGTCATGTTTGGTCATCAGCAGATGCAAACAGCCATTAAACTGGTCAGTGAACTGCAGGCTGAAGTTGGTAAACCGGCATGGGAATGGACTGCGCCGGAGAAAGATGATCGCCTTTACAACGCAGTTAAAGACGCAGCGTTTGCCGGTATTGGTCAGGCTTACACCATCAGCGATAAGTTAATGCGTCAGGATCAACTGGCTGAAGTTCGTGATGCCGCCGTTGCCGCCCTGGTGACTGAAGAAGGCGAATGGACCGAAGACGATGTTAAAGGCATTTTCGGCAAGCTGGAAAAAGAACTGGTCCGTGGCCGGGTGATTGCCGGTGAACCACGTATCGACGGTCGTGATACCAAAACGGTTCGGCCAGTATTTGTTGAAACCGGCATTTTGCCACGCGTTCATGGCTCTGCTTTGTTTACCCGTGGTGAAACACAGGCGATTGTGGTGGCCACCCTGGGTGCTGAACGTGATGCACAAATGATTGACGCCGTTGAAGGTGAATATCGTGACCGCTTTATGCTGCATTACAACTTCCCACCGTTCTGCGTTGGTGAAACCGGTTTTGTCGGCTCACCGAAACGTCGTGAAATTGGCCACGGTAAACTGGCCAAGCGTGGTATTCAGGCCGTTATGCCTTCAGCAGAAGAATTCCCGTACGTTGTACGTGTGGTTTCTGAAATCACCGAATCTAACGGCTCAAGCTCAATGGCTTCAGTGTGCGGTACGTCGCTGGCCCTGATGGATGCTGGTGTGCCAATTAAAGCACCGGTTGCCGGTATCGCCATGGGGCTGATTAAAGAGCCTGATGCCTACGCGGTATTAACCGATATCCTGGGTGATGAAGATCACCTCGGTGATATGGACTTTAAAGTGGCCGGTACCGAAAAAGGCGTGACTGCGCTGCAAATGGATATCAAGATCGAAGGTATCAACGAAGAAATCATGCGCACCGCGCTGGCCCAAGCCCGCGATGGTCGTTTGCATATCCTCGGTAAAATGAATGCCGTTATCAACACCCACCGTGAAGAAATGTCGGAATTTGCGCCGCGTATTATCACTACCAAAGTGCATGCCGATAAAATTCGTGATGTTATTGGTAAAGGCGGCGCGACCATCCGGGCGATCACTGAAGAAACGGGTGCCACCATTGATATTCAGGATGATGGTACCGTGATGATCTTCTCAGCCGACTATAACGCCGGTCAGGAAGCATTACACCGTATCGAGCAAATCACTGCTGATGTTGAAGTGGGCAAGATTTATCAGGGACGTGTTGCCAAGTTGATGGATTTTGGCGCGTTTGTGACGATTTTGCCGGGCAAAGACGGTCTGGTGCATATTTCACAAATCTCTAATGAGCGTGTCGAAAATGTTAGCGACAAATTGTCTGAAGGCGACATGATTGACGTTAAGGTACTGGAAGTTGATCGTCAGGGCCGGATCCGTCTGAGCATGAAAGCGGTTCATGAAGAGCCAGCCAGCGAGGCTTAATTCCCGCTAGTCTGTACTTTCAGCTACACTTAAAAGCCCCGCT
>CAMPHB010000145.1 GCA_946885755.1 uncultured Methylophaga sp.
CTGACCCGGCAAAGAAGCGAGAATTATACGCACTCTCACTTGGGTGTCAATCACAATATGACAGTTTAATGAATGATTACTAAAGCTGAAATTTATGATAGAAAATTGGTGGGCCGTCTGCGACTCGAACGCAGGACCATCGGATTAAAAGTCCGGTGCTCTACCAACTGAGCTAACGGCCCAAACCAAGCGCGACATAATACTTGATCTGAAGAAAATCGCAAGCCCTGGATTAGCATTTTTTCAATTTAATGACTTGAGGTGTTTTATGGCTGTTATTCCCAAACCCGACGCCAAACTGATGAGCAATGCCTTGCATTACGCGGAGACGCTTCGGGATATTGACGACGATCATCATGGTTTAGCACATGTGTTGCTTTATCTGGCTGAATACTCACGTCAACTGAAGTTGGTCGCTGATGCAGCTGAACAATATATGCGGTTTGGTCAAGATGCTCAGTTACACACCAATCTGACCATCGCGCTTGAAAAACTGTCGGCCTACGAACTGGAAGCTGAGACGATGGAGCCGCCAAGATTCGGGCTGGATTAAATCTGGTAGGCGGTGGGATCGTTAATACCTGCGTCTTTGAAACCCTGCTGCCGGAATCGGCAGGAATCACAACGGCCACAGGCTCGGCCAAGGGTATCTGCCTGATAACAGGAAATTGTCTGGCTGTAATCGACGCCCAGCTGCGTGCCTTGCTGAATAATTTCAGCCTTGCTGAATCGCATCAGCGGTGCATGAATATGCAGCTGGTGGCCTTCCACGCCGCGCTTGGTCGCCAGATTAGCCATTGTTTCAAAGGCTTTTATGTAATCGGGCCGGCAATCCGGATAACCAGAATAATCAACAGCATTAACGCCAACAAAAATGGCATCGGCTGCCAGCACTTCTGCCCAACCTAATGCAATTGACAGGAAAACGGTATTACGCGCCGGCACGTAGGTGACTGGAATACCCTCAGCATGTTGCTCCGGCACGTCGATATCGGCAGTAAGTGCAGAACCACCAATACTGCGCAGATCAATCGCCACCACTTTATGCTCAACAGCGCCCATGTTATCTGCCAAGCGCTGAGCTGCTTGCAGTTCTGCAGAATGACGCTGACCATAATCAAAACTTAATGTGTAGCAATCAAAACCTTGTGATTGGGCGATTGCCAGTACGGTCGCTGAATCCAGTCCACCGGAAAGTAAAACCACGGCACGTCTTTCAACCATCAGCGGCCCTGCGCATCTTGCCAGAGATATTTATGCAGTTGGATCTGCATCCGTACCGGCAGATTGTCTTGAATGATCCATTCGGCCAGATCAGTTGGACTCA
Source organism: uncultured Methylophaga sp. (assembly GCA_946885755.1). The sequence continues at coordinate 1,328 of CAMPHB010000145.1, forward strand.
AATCACCGTGTACCGGCGAAAACAGAATTTCACAACGCTGGGGCAAGTGGTATTCAGCCAGTTTAGCTACGCACCAGTCGTAATCATCACGGTTACAGATAACAAACTTGAGCTGATCTTTTTCTGTGAGTAAGTCCAGATTGCTATAGCGGTTTTTGCTGTCTTCTTTAGACGCCGGCGTTTTTAGATCCATGACCCGCACCACCCGCGGATCGATATTACTGATATCCATGGCGCCGCTGGTTTCCAGCGATACTTCGACATTTAAATCACATAATGCCGTCAGCAATTCACGGCAGCTGTTTTGTGCCAGTGGCTCACCGCCTGTGACCGTAACAAACCGCGGCTGATAAGCGGCAACTTCAGCGACGATATCGCTGATTTCGCGTTTTTCGCCGCCATAAAAAGCGTATTCGGTATCACAGTAACCACAACGCAACGGACAGCCGGTCAACCGGACAAACACGGTCGGTAAACCGACCGTGCGGGTTTCACCTTGCAGTGAATAGAAGATCTCGGTGATACGACATTGCGCCATTGTGCAATTGAACGGAACGCAATTATTGTGCTTGCTGGATACGATCCAGCCGCACTTTGGCAAGGCGTGCAGCCGAGCTGTCGGGATATTGTTGCAGCACCTGGTTAAGCGTGGCCTGAGCCTTTTCCGCATCACCGGTTTCATATTCGCTGAAACCGCGTTTCAGTAGAGCATCCGGCACTTTATTGCTGTCCGGATATTGGTCCAATACCACCTGAAAAGCGGTGATCGCCTCGGCAAAATTTCGTACCACATAGTTAGCTTCGCCCTGCCAGTAATAGACATTCGGCAAATAGCTGCTTTGCGGATATTGTTGCGGGAAGCTGGCCAGCGCCACGATAGCCTCTTCATACTGACCGCTACGCAATGTCTGTAAAGCTGCCTGATAGGCGGCTTCGCCATTTTCTACGGAAACCGGGCCATTACTGGCGGTAGTACTAGTTGATGAGTCACTGTCCGTTGTTTCCGCCAATTCAGCACCGGCTGCCTGACTGGCCAAATCGGCTGATTCAGAAGACGGTGCCGGCGTATTGTTTACCGCTGGTGGCTGAATAGCCAGCGCTTCCAGACGTTCATCCAAATCTATATATTGTTCACGCTGGCGTTCTTGCATTTTTTCCAGTTCGTGACGTAATTCTTCGTTTGTGCCATTAAGGCGCTGCACTTCGCGCTGCAACCGATCCACTTCAGTGATCAGGTTACTTAAACCCTGTCCCTGGATAATTCTTTCCAGTCTGTCGACACGTTGCGTCAACGCATCGGCTTCTTCAGCAAAGCTAACAGCGGGCGCCATGAAGGCGCCCACCAATAAAGCCAGCACAAAATGTTTTTGGCTTTTTTTAACCATTTTTTATCGACCTGTATAAACGATTTCTACCCGGCGGTTTTGTGCCCATGCAGATTCGCTGCTGCCATCCACTGCCGGACGTTCTTCACCAAAGCTGGTGACACGGAACTGATCAGCGCTGGCACCTTGCAGCATCAATAACTGACGAATTGACAGGGCACGGCGTTCACCCAGAGCCAAGTTATATTCACGCGAACCACGCTCATCGGTGTGACCTTCTAAACGCACGGAAAGATTGGGGTTTTTGCCCAGATATTCAGCATGGGCATCAAGAATTGGCTGATCTTCTGCACGGACGCTGGCACTGTCATAATCGAAATAAATCACACGGTTTGACAGCGGGCTGTTTGGATCATTGAGTTCATCGCCGGTGTAATCGTCTTCACCAACAACCACCCGCGCTTCGGCACCCATATCATCGCCATCGGCGTTTGAGCCATTAACACCTGAGCTTTCTGCGCCCAGATCTTCTACCAATACATCATCACCAGCCAGTTCACCATCTTTAGTGGTGTTACTGCTACAAGCGCCCAGTAATAAAGCGGCCAACAACAACGCGGATAACTTCAGACTTTTCATAAAAATACTCCTGGAAAAAATTATTGCTAAAGTGGTGACCAAGCGGGTTCACGCACCATTGTCCCGGACTCGCTCAAACGTTGATGGATCCGGCCATCAACAGAGACCGCAGCGAGCACGCCACGACCTTTTTGCTCGGTAGCATACAGGATCATGCTGCCATTCGGCGCGAAACTCGGCGATTCATCACGGCCGGTTTCCGTTAATACCTGTACGCTGCCGCTGCGCAGATCCTGCACAGCGATATAAAACTTGCCACCTGAACCATGCACCATGGTCATCATCGTGCCGTCTGGTGAAATATCCGGCGAAGCATTGTAATTACCTTCAAAAGTCAGCCGTTCAGCCCGGCCGCCATTGGCTGGTACTTTATAGATCTGCGGGTTACCACCGCGATCCGAGGTGAAAATAATATTGCGGCCGTCGGGCGTGAAGACCGGTTCGGTATCAATGGCCTGCGAATTGTTGGTGATGCGCAGCAGATCACCGCTGGCCATTTCCATTACATAGACTTCCGGATTACCATTTTTTGATAAGGTTAAAGCCAGCTTTTTGCCATCCGGTGACCAGACCGGCGCACTGTTGATACCATCAAATGACGCCACCGATTTACGCTGACCAGTGCGCATTTGCTGAACAAAAATCTCAGTATTGCCATTTTCAAAAGAGACATAGGTCAACTGATCGCCGTCCGGTGACCAGTTTGGCGACATGATTGGCTGGGTTGATTGCAGTACGGTACGTGGGTTGGCACCATCCGCATCCGATATTTGCAACGCATAACGTTTTTTACCATCACTGCTATTGGTTTGTGTGACAAATGCCAGCCGGGTCGAAAAGATACCTTTTTCACCGGTCAGCGTCTCATAAACGATATCGGCAATTTGGTGCGCCAAACCACGCATACCAGAAGCCGGCACGTTATAGCGTTTACCCACCAGTTGTTCGCCTTTAAAAACGTCAAACAGCTGGAATTGCACCTGATAGTTTTCACCATCCTGACTACTTACCTTACCGATTAGCAGCCCTTCCGAGCGCAATAAACGCCAGTCAGTGAAATTAATATCTGACTGTTCATGCGGTTGAGAGATTAAATCCTGCTCATCGACCGGTGCAAACCGGCCGGTGCTGGCCAAATCATTTTTAATGACTTCGGCAATATCTTCGGGCGGCGTTAAACCCTGCTCTCCAAATGGCACGATAGCAATCGGCAACGCCGCACCAGAACCACCGGTGATCTCAATTTTGAGCACCGCCTGAGCCTGTAACGGCATCAGAAAAATGGCCGTTAACAGCAATATTCGCATCAATTTAGGGGCCATATTAAATCCTCTTATTAGGGTTTAAATTCTATTTGAATACCTGCACGGATATTTCGCTCTGCCGCACCGGCATCTGTCGGCATGGGCGTGGGTGCCGCGTTATAAACCGCTTTTTCTGCAGAACGATCAATCAAGGG
>CAMPHB010000146.1 GCA_946885755.1 uncultured Methylophaga sp.
TAATGCTGATAACCGGAATACCGTAATCAGCTTCAACCTGGGCAATCGCTGAAATAGCAGTTTTGCCACGCTCCTGACGATCTAAAGCAATCACCACACCGGCAGGTTCGGCGCCAGCGGCGCGGATCATGGCAACCGATTCACCGACCGAAGTGCCGGCAGAAATCACATCATCAATAATCAGCACTTTACCGGTTAATGGTGCGCCGACTAACTGGCCGCCTTCACCGTGATCTTTTGCTTCTTTTCGGTTAAATGCATAAGGGATATCGATTTGATGCTGATCCGCCAGTGCAATGGCTGTGGTTGATGCCAAAGGAATACCCTTATAGGCGGGGCCGAACAACACATCAAACGACAGACCACTATCAACAATACGCTGCGCGTAAAAGCGGCCTAATTGCGCCAGGCTGGCACCACTATTAAACAAGCCGCTGTTAAAAAAATACGGGCTTTGCCGGCCTGACTTCAGTGTGAACTGGCCAAAACGCAGAACAGATGTATTGAGTGCAAATTCAATAAAATTGTGTTGATAGGCTTTCATGATTGGGGATTCTGTATCAGATATACCGCGGTTTCACCGAATAAGTTCGGCAATAGCCGAATGGCCGGGGTGTCTTTATATTCGTGATTAACGACACTGCGGTTGATGATGTTAAAACGGTTGTCACGACACAGTTTTTCAAAATCACGAATCGTGCATAAATGAATGTTAGGCGTGTCAAACCAATGATTAGGCAGGCTTTTGGAGACCGGCATCCGGCCACCGAGGCTTAATTGCCAGCGACATTGCCAGTGACCGAAATTGGGAAAGCCGATAATGCCATGCCGGCCAACCCGCATGATTTCCTGCACCAGAAAATCCGGCCGTTTGATGGCCTGCAGGGTTTGCGACAAAATCACATAATCAAAACTCTGGTCGGCAAACTGTTTGAGCCCATCATCCAAATCTGCCTGGATGACATTAACGCCGGCGCGAAGACAGTCGGCAAATTTGCTGTTGTCGATTTCCAGCCCGTAGCCTGTTACATCTCGTTGTTGCAGGTGATTGAGCAACGTGCCATTGCCACAGCCTAAATCGAGCACCCGCGCGCCATCGGGGATCCAGTCACTGATAATTTGTAAGTCAACACGTAAGCTCATCAGCGATTCACCTCATCGGCGACTTGCTGCATGTAGGTGCCGAAAATTTCAATATATCGCGGGATCGGCATCAGAAACGCGTCATGCCCCTGATGAGCTTCAATTTCGGCATAACTGACCTGTTTACCGGCGCTGAGCAGGGCATTGACAATTTCCAGTGAACGCAGCGGCGAAAAGCGCCAGTCGCTGGTAAAAGACATCACCAGTGTTTTTGCCTGAATCGCTTGCATAGTGGCATTGAGATCATCATTAAACGCCTTGGCCGGATCAAAATAATCCAGTGCCTTGGTCATCAGTAAATAAGTGTTGGCATCAAAACGCTCAACGAAACTTGAGCTCTGATAACGCAGGTAACTTTCAATCTGAAATTCGACATCATAGCCGTATTGGATTTGGCCACTACGCAGCTCACGGCCAAACTTCTGGCCCATCGCCTCATCAGATAAATAAGTGATATGGCCCAGCATACGGGCCAGTCCCAGTCCTTGACGCGGTAATGTGTCGTGTTCGACGTAATAACCACCATGAAAATCGGGATCGGATTTGATTGCGGTGCGCGCGACTTCGTTAAAGGCAATATTCTGCGCGGATAATTTAGGGGCGGCAGCAATCACCAGTGCATGGCGGACCCGGTCGGGCAGCGAAATCGCCCATTGCAAAGCCTGCATGCCGCCGAGACTGCCGCCAATCACCGCCGCCCATTGCTGAATACCTAAAGCATCAGCCAGAATAGCCTGACTACGCACCCAGTCAGGTACCGTGACGATAGGAAACTCAGGACCATACAGCTTGCCGGTTTGTGGGTTCAGGGTGTTGGGGCCGGAAGAGCCTTTACAGCCCCCAAGATTGTTCGGGCAGACGACAAAAAATTCGTTGGTATCAATAGCTTTGCCGGGGCCGATAGCACTGTCCCACCAACCGGGTTTTTTATCATCCAGACTGTGGTAGCCGGCGGCATGGTGATCACCGGATAAAGCATGGCAAATCAGCACGGCATTGGATTTATCAGCATTCAGGGTGCCGTAGGTTTCATACACCAAATCAAATTGCGACAGGCTGCGACCGCAATCCAGCGGCAACGGCTCAGTGATGTGTAAGGTTTGCGGGCTGACAAGGCCAACCGAGTCGGCCGGCAGATTATCGGGCATAAAAACGGTTATCCAGAAAGTAAGCGGGCATTTTAATCAGCAAGACGCCGGCAGGCAATTAAACGCTGCCGGTCAATAGCGGTAACACCAGCATCGACAACACTTGCAAACCGACAATAACCACCAGCGGTGACAAGTCCAGACCACCCATATCCGGCATCCGCTGGCGCACCGGATTCAGTAATGGCGCATTCAAACGCACCAATAACTCCGTCATCGGATTATAACTGCCCGGCGGTGTCAGCCAGCTGAGAATAACTTCAATAATGATGCTGACAGTAAACAGGGTAATGAACAGCGAAAACACTTCGGCGAGTGTGTAGGGGATCAGCGCCAGAATATTTGGCACAGCACCCTGCAGGGCGGAAATCAATAGCAGCTTCAGCAGGGCAACCAGCACCAATAACACCAGGACTGCCATATCCAGTTTGCCGACCGCTGGCAGCACTTTGCGTAAAGGCTGCACCAACGGTTGTGTTGCACGGATTACCAGTTGCGTCAGCGGCTGATGGCTTGGCCAGTGGATCCATGGCATCAGTAAACGCAGTGCCACCACCAGCATATACAGAAAAAACAGGGTATCAATAATAAAAATCAGTGGATTACTCAAATAACCGTCAGTCATGATCTTGTCCTAATTGATCGCCAAGTTCGCGGGCCCGCAGCGCCGCTGCGACCAGTGCATTCTCGAATAAACCATGCAGGCCGCCATCTTCCAATTCATGAATGGCCCGTTCAGTGGTGCCGCCCGGTGAGGTTACCTGCTGGCGTAAAGTGGCCGCCGGTACATCGCTTTCCAATGCCATCTTGGCCGCACCGAATGCGGTTTCTAAACATAAAAGCCGGGCTGTTTCCTGAGGCAGGCCTAATTCGATGGCGGCATTTTCCATCGCTTCCATGACCAGAAAAAAGTAAGCCGGGCCACTACCGGATAAGGCTGTCACGGCATCCATTTTAGTTTCATTGTCCAACCACAGAGCCAGGCCGACAGCTCGCAAAATGGCTTCGGCCTGCTCACGCTGCTGCTCACTGACATGGTTATTGGCAAATAATGCCGTGGCACCTGCTTGCACCAGCGACGGTGTATTGGGCATAGCACGGACAATTGCTGCGTCTTTTTGTAACCAGCGACCAAGGTCTGCAAGGCGAATACCGGCAGCGATTGAAATTAATAATGCATTGGCCGGCCAGACCGTTGCCAACGATTTAACCACATCCTGCATTTGCTGAGGCTTTACCGCCAGCACAATCACATCGGCGGATGCGACTGCTGAGGCCAAATCCTCATGGACCTGAACGGCAAACGTTTGTTTGAGTGTTTGCAGCACCGCTTTTTGGGTATCCAGAACGTGAATATTGTCTGCCGACAGCCCGTCCGCAACTAATCCACCAATCAGGCTGCGCGCCATATTGCCGCCGCCGATAAAAACAATTTTGCCGTTGTTCATCACTTAAATCATTATCCTGATAATCATCTGTCGCCAGTGTACTGTTTATCCCGATGCCTGTGTATGCCGCCTGCCAAATAATGCGCTGCCGATTCTGACCATGGTGCTGCCGTTGGCAATCGCCGCGGTTAAGTCGCCAGACATACCCATTGACAAGGTATCAATATCAGGCAGCTGCTGCTGTAAAGACTGATACAAAGCAAAACTGCGCTGAAAAGCATCATGCTGGGCGTCGGTATCATCAGTCGCTTTCGGGATGACCATCAGACCACGCAGATTCAAGTTTGGTAATTGTTTGACGTCATCAGCAAGTTGCATTAATTCTTCAGGGCTGGCGCCGGACTTGCTGTCTTCATCATCAATATTCACCTGCAGACAGATATTGAGCGGTGGTAAATCTGCTGGCCGCTGCTCACTGAGTCGTTTGGCGATTTTTAGCCGGTCAACGCTGTGTACCCAGTCAAAATGCGCAGCAATATCGCGGGTTTTATTGGATTGGATCGGCCCGATAAAATGCCAGATCAGCGGTAAATCGGCGAGCGCCTCAATTTTCGCTAATGCTTCCTGTAAGTAGTTTTCACCAAAATGCTGCTGTCCGGCCTGCGCCAGTTCACGTAATTTAGCTGCTGGCCAGGTTTTGCTGACAGCCAAAAGCTGTACTGATTTTGCCTGACGTCCGGCGGCCGTTTCAGCATCATAGATTTGCTGCAAAACGGCTTGTAAGCGATTTTTTAACTCTGCCATGTTGCAAGCCTTCTGAGAGCGCGCTACCTTAGCTATATCCACTGTGCGGCATTGGCCGGTAACGATCATTTTATTTTAGGGAAAGCCCATGGATATTACTGAATTGCTGACCTTCAGTGCAAAGAATAACGCTTCAGATTTGCACATTTCGTCAGGTGAGCCGCCGATGATCCGTGTTGATGGTGATGTTAAGCGCATCAACCTGCCGCCGATGGAACATAAAGAAGTCCACGGCATGATC
>CAMPHB010000147.1 GCA_946885755.1 uncultured Methylophaga sp.
GCTGCAGGGTGTGACGGCATAAATGCCAACGGTGTCATCTAGCTGATATTTTTCCAGCAACTTGACGAGTTTGCCGGCGTTAACCGCCTGATAGCAGATAAAATCCGGCGTACGAATCAAACCCTGGCCGGCAATGGCTGCCTCGCAGAGAAACTGGCCATTATTGGCGAGCATAGCGCTGTTAACGATGATTTCCTGCCGCGTGTTTTTCACCACAAATGGCCACGGCTGATGTCGGCTGCGATAGTGCAGGGCTAGATGGCCGGTTTTTAAATCAGCCGGTATTTTGGGGTGGCCATGAGCTTTTAAATAGGCCGGACTGGCACAAATCAGCAGGCGGCTGTGCGATAAACGCCTGGCGCGCAAACTTGAATCCGGCAACTGCCCAATACGGATCGCCAGATCAAACCCATCCGCCACCAAATCGACAAAGCGATCACTGAAATCCACATCCAGTTCTAACTGCGGGTATTGCTGCTGAAAAGCGAGTAACACCGGCGTTAAATGCTGCAAACCAAACGATAACGGTACGGCAATACGTAACCGGCCACTCAGTTCAGCCTGCGTATCGGTGACCTGCGCTTCGGCTTCAGCAATATCGTCCAGCAGGCGCAGGCACGACTGGTAATAGCGTTCACCGGATTCAGTGAGCATTTGCCGACGGGTAGTGCGTTGTAACAGCGTCACATTCAGACGTTTTTCCAGTTCTTTTAAGCGCCGGCTGACTGCTGATTTAACGGTATCAAGTTGTTCTGCTGCCTTGCTGATGCTGCCAGCCTCAACAATACGCTTAAACATTTGCATATCTTCAACAGGATTCATCTTATTGTTCTTTATTTGTAAACAATAAGTTCTTTATATCACGGTTTTTAAAATTTCTGGTAACGATAAACTGAGCCTGTCATTAACGAATACAGGAACAAAACCATGAACCAAAATACTATTCTGCTGGTTAACGCCAGCAGTCGTTATCAGTTTTCTTTAACCCGTTCTGTAGCATCTGAAGTGGCACAGCATCTGGCGACTGAAAATGATTTACCACTCACTGAGCGTGATGTAGCGGCCGGTTTGCCATTTATTAATGAAGATTGGGTAAATGCCAATTTCACCGACCCGGCAGATCGCAGTGAAGCTCAACAGCAAACACTGGCTTTGTCAGATAGCCTGGTCAGTGAATTACAAAAAGCGCAGCAACTGGTGATTGGTGTGCCAGTCTATAATTTCAGTATTCCGGCAACATTAAAAGCCTGGATCGATTTGGTGGCGCGGGCGCGGGAAACCTTCCGCTATACCGAAAACGGCCCGGAAGGTTTGCTGAAAACCAAAAAGGCTTATCTGGTCGCAGCCTCAGGCGGCGTGCCGATTGGCAGCGACTGGGATTATGCCACCCGCTATATGCAGCAGGTGTTAGGCTTTTTGGGTATAAACGATGTCACCGTGATTAATACCAATGATTGGGTCAAACATCACGACCGGCAACAGCAATTGGCCGATTTACAGGCGGCCTGAGGAGAACGACATGACACAACAACGGGAAGTGAAAAAATGGATCCGTGGCCAGATGACCTCGGATGGTGCCGGGGTCAGTTTACGGCGGCTGATTGCTTCACAGGAACTGGATATGCTGGATCCGTTTTTGCTGTTTGATGCCTTTGGCAGCAGCAATCCGGACGACTATATCGCGGGTTTTCCGCCACATCCACACCGTGGTTTTGAGACCGTGACCTATATGCTCGCCGGAAAAATGCGCCACGAAGACAGTGCCGGTAATGCCGGCGTCATTGAAACCGGTGGCGTGCAATGGATGACTGCGGGACGCGGCATTATTCACTCTGAAAAACCCGAGCAGGAACAGGGGTTGCTGGCTGGTTTTCAGCTCTGGGTGAATCTGCCGGCAGAACAAAAAATGATGGCACCGCGTTATCAGGAAAAAGCCGCTGACGAAATTGCTGAAGAAGTCCGTGATGGCGGTCTGCAAATTCGGGTAGTAGCCGGTGAGACGCAGCAAGGTACAAAAGGTGTGATTGATAACAGCTTTATTGACCCGCTGTATTATGTCATCAATGCACCGGTGGATTCGCTGTTTGAAGATAACGTGCCAGCCGGGCATAACGCTTTTGTTTATGTCGCCAAAGGCCGTGTGCAAATCGGTGATAAAGCCACGTCAGTACCTGAAAATGGACTGGCAGTTTTAACTGACGGCGATGCGGTGAAAATCCATGCCGAAGCTGACAGTGTTTATATCCTGGTGGCAGGTAAGCCACTCAATGAGCCAATCGCCAGAGGCGGTCCGTTTGTGATGAATACCAGGGCCGAGTTGGAACAAGCCTTTGATGATTATCGTAATGGCCGTTTTGCCTGATATATTGAAGCCCGGTTCGCCGGGCTTTTTTATTGTCTGTAAAAGGGAGTTTTCGAATGACAACATTATTGTGGATTATTTGTATTCTGATCGCTTTATGGCTTTTGTTCCGAGGTAGTAATAGTAAAGCAGTTATGGCTGATTTACTTGGACCTGGTACTTATCTTTTGGATGTTGTCGGTGAGTCTAACTATCAGGAAGCTCTTTATGAGATTGTTGGTGAGCGTACTGACGAAAGTGCAGAGTTTTATACTAAAGCCGAACTCCACATAGAAAATAATAATAAATACGATAAAAATGCTGTTCGGGTCGATATTGATGGCCATACAGTAGGTTATCTATCACGCGAGAATGCGAGGCTATATCGAAAAGAACTAAAACGCTTGGGCCAAGCAAATTTGAGTCCTATAGGGTGTGATGCAGTAATTCGTGGTGGTTGGGTACGTGATGAAAGTGATAAGGGTATGTTTGGCGTCAAACTGGATTTACCAATTTCTTGATTTTGGATTAAAACAAAAAGTATGAGTATTAGTTTATTTTTTGACTATTGGTTAATTGCCATCGCGGCGATGTTCGTGATCGTTAACCCGCTGACGACCGCCTTTATATTTGTGTCCTTATTACCGCGGGCCTCAGAGACCACACGCAAGGCGGTTGCCAAACGTTCAACACTCATCGCGACGGGGGTGTTTTTTGTGTTTGCCACATTGGGCGGTGTGATCTTTACCATGTTTGGTATCACGCTGGAGGCATTCCGGATCGCCGGTGGTTTGATCCTGTTTGGCATTGCCATGTCGATGATTCATAAAGGATTGGATGAGGGTGAGTCAGCCAGCAATACCGATCCGGCTAACGAAGGCAAACTGGCACGGGATATTTCAGTGATCCCGCTGGCGATTCCCTTTATGATCGGGCCGGGGGCGATCGCCACGGTGATGATTCTGACCAGTGAAGCGCCGACTATCTGGCATCTGGGTTTGGTGTTTCTGGCAATTATTCTTACCACCGGCAGTTGTTATCTGGCAATGCGATATTCACATTATCTGGTGCGGTTATTGGGTGATACCGGTAAAGAAATTGTCACCCGTATTTTCGGTATTATTCTGGCGGTCATTGCGGTGCAGTTTGTGATTAATGGTGTGCTGGAGATTTATCAAAATTTACCACCGCGCTGATTAACGACCAATAAAAAAGGCATCCGAGGATGCCTTTTTTGATCTGAATTTGCGTCAGCGATTAATCGTAGCTGTAATGCTTTTTCAGTGTTTTGGTCACTTGCCACATGCTTTTCAGGCCAGCTGGAAATTCGGCGTAGTCACCAGGGACGATGGTTACAGGTTCGCCGCCATCTGGGGTGACGATGATTTCGCCTTCCAGAATGTAGGCTTTTTCGGTTTCATCGAAGTCCAGACGGAATTCAGTGACCGGGCAATCCCAAATATCCCAACCGGGGATACCACGTTGTTGAAGATCAGCCTGGGTGAGGCCTTTTTCGATAATAATTTCTGGCATAACAATCCTGAAGTGCTTAAATTTGGAAGAACTGCGACACGCGCAGTGTGCCCGCAAAGCAGGCGTGTCAGCAAAATGACCGGCAAATAATAGCAAAATCCGTCCGTCACGGCGGAGAAATTTCGATCACAAAGAGGTAAATATGGCCTGGCTTATCAGCAAATATTTGATCACGGCAGGATTAGTGGTGTTGATTTCGGAGATCGCCAAACGCAGCGATAAGCTCGGTGCGTTGATTGCTGCCTTGCCGCTGGTAACGATTCTGACGCTGATGTGGCTGTATTTTGAAAAACAGCCGGCCGATAAAATCGCCAATCATGCCTGGTATACATTCTGGTATGTGCTGCCGACCTTGCCGATGTTTTTACTGTTTCCATGGCTGATGCACCGTTATGGTTTCTGGACCGCGATGGGTGTATCCGTGCCGGTAACGGTTATCGCGTTTGCCATATTGGCCATTGTCGTCAAACGCTTTGGCATCATGCTGCTGTAAACCACTGATATTACAAACTCACCCGGCGATATTGCCGGTAAGCCGGCTCCCAGAAATTATCGGCGATCGCTTGTCTGAGTTCGTCATCAGTTTTGGCGGGTGCCAGACCTTCTTTAATTGCCTGCCTCGCGACAGCAAAAGCGATTTTTTCACTGATGGTGCGGCTTTCGGTGAGCGGCGGTAACAAGCCGTTGGCACTCGATTGCTGCGCCGCTTCGGCCAGGATGTCACTGGCAATCATCAGCAAACTATCCGGTAAACGGCTGATTTTGGCGGCAACCACGGCCAGTCCCAAACCGGGGAAAATATAGCTGTTATTGCATTGTGCGATAGGGTATTGCCGGCCATTAA
>CAMPHB010000148.1 GCA_946885755.1 uncultured Methylophaga sp.
TTTGCCGCCGATTACTGTGATATGGGACACAGATTCCCATTTTCAAGTCATTCATACTCTGACGAGCTTGCAAACTAGGGACGGAGTCCCGCCAGTATTGCTTTTGCGCTTAACTAGCCGGCATCAAAAAAATGGGTTATCTTCAACGCTGGCTAATTAAACATTTATTTATATTCAGGGTCTGCAAAAACCGTGAGTGACACTTTGACAGAATTTACCGGCCTGAAAGTGATGGTCATTGATGACAGCAAAACGATTCGTCGCAGCGCGGAGTCATTGTTGCAGAAAGCTGGCTGTGAAGTCATCACTGCCGATAACGGTTTTGAAGCGTTGCCGATCATCAGCGGCCAGCACCCTGACATTATGTTTATCGATATTATGATGCCGCGTCTGGACGGTTACCAAACCTGCGCGCTGGTCAAAAATAATCCCAAATACCGCGATATCCCGATCATTATGCTGTCCAGCAAAGATGGTTTATTTGACCGTGCCAAAGGCAAAGTCGTCGGTGCCGAGCAATACCTGACCAAGCCGTTTACCCGCGATGATTTGCTGGGCGCCATCCGCACCCACCTGCTGAACAAAAACAAGGACGGTTGAGCTTTATGGCTTTGATTCTGATTGCCGACGATTCGCCGACAGAGGTCTACGTATTACGCAAAATGCTGGAAAAAAACGGCCATGAAGTGATCGTTGCCGAAAATGGTGAACAGGCGATTGAAGTCGCCCATGCAGCACTGCCGCAGCTGATTCTGATGGACGTGGTGATGCCGGAGCTGAATGGTTTTCAGGCCACCCGCCGGCTGACCAAAGATCCACAAACCACCCATATCCCGATTGTCATCGTTTCGTCCAAACATCAGGAAACGGACAAAATGTGGGGGCTGCGTCAGGGGGCCCGGGGTTATCTCGGTAAGCCTGTTACCGAAACCGAACTGATGTCGCAAATTAACGAATTACTGGGCGGCTGAGGTGGCAGATTTGCATCAGCCTGCCGATATCATCGCCTTGCTGCAGGAGATCGAGCGTCGCAGCCGTCAGCGTGTCGCCGGGCTCAGCCAGCAGGATAATCTGCAGGGTGCCTGGAGTGGTATTGGCTTTCGCCTTGCTGATATGCATTTTTTGATCCCGCTGGATCACAGTCGTGAAGTGCTGCCAGTGCCTGCGCAAATCACGCCGGTACCCAAATCACAAAAATGGATTTTCGGCGTAGCTAACCTGCGTGGTGATTTGCTACCGATTATTGATTTACAGCTTTTTTTACAAGGTCAGCACACCAAAATCGACAAACGCAGCCGGGTGATGGTCATCAATCATCCAGATTTATATAGCGGGCTGCTGGTTGATGAAGTTTACGGTCTGAAACATTTTCAACGTCAGCCGGATCCACAATCAAGCAGTCTGCACCTGAATTTGCGCCCATACTTACAGGGCAATATCAGCCAGCCAGAACGACTTTGGTATGTACTGGATTTTCACAAACTGGCCGATGACCCGAAATTTATCAATGCTGCTGCTTAACCCTTCTTGTAGGACAGTCTTATGAATGCCACCCGTCAAGTGTTTTTTGCCTCACTGCTCACTAAAAGCAACTTGTTGCATTTATTGTTGCTGCTGATTTTTCTGACACTGACTGGCGGCGGATTGTGGTTATTGGCCAGTGGCGAATTTATTCGTATTCATACTGAGCCGCTGGTGACCGCTGGCATTACCGGATTTGCTGCGTTGCAGGCGGTGCTGATGGCAATCCGTCTGGCCTGGCCTCCTATCAACCAGCTGAAACAATCCCTGAACGAGATGGAACTGCAAAACCGTCATAATCAGGATGCGATTTTGCGGCTACTTGATGAAATGGGTGACCTGGCCGATGGTGATTTAACGGTATCTGCAACGGTAACCGAAGACATCACCGGCGCCATCGCTGATTCGGTGAACTACACCATCGACGCCCTGCGCAGTCTGGTAGAACAAATTAACTCGACTACCCTGCAAGTGGCCTCCGCAGCGCAGGAAACCCAGGCGACTGCATTGCATTTAACGGATGCCAGCGAACATCAGGCTCAGCAAATTACCGAAGTCAGTACCGCCATTACGCAAATGGCCGGCTCTATCGAACAGGTTTCCAACAATGCCAGTCAGTCGCAGGAGGTTGCGCGGCAATCGGTTAGCCTTGCGGTACAAGGTAACAGCGCCGTGAAAAAAGCCATCAACGGTATGGATACCATCCGTGAACAGATCCAGGAAACCTCCAAGCGGATGAAACGCCTCGGTGAAAGCTCACAACAAATCGGCGAAATCGTGGAGCTGATTAACGATATCGCTGAACAAACCAATATTTTGTCCCTGAACGCAGCCATTCAGGCAGCGATGGCCGGTGAAGCCGGTCGCGGTTTTGCTGTGGTCGCCGATGAGGTACAACGGCTGGCCGAGCGTTCCGGTAATGCCACCCGGCAGATTGATGCACTGGTGAAAACCATTCAGAGCGATACCAGCGAAGCGATTAGCTCAATGGAGCAAAGTACTTCAGAAGTCGTTTCCGGGGCGCGATTATCACAAGATGCCGGTGCTTCACTGGAGCAGATTGAAGCGGTTTCCCAACAACTGGCGGAGTTGATTAACAATATTTCTGACAATGCCAAACAACAAGCGGTGGCGGCGGTTAGCACGTCCGAGAGCATGAGTGTGATTCAGGAGATCACCATGCAAACTTCCACCGGTACCAATGAGAGTGCGGCAGCGATCGGCCGGCTGTTGCAATTAACCAATGAGCTGCGCAAATCGGTTTCAGGTTTCAAACTGCCCTGATCCCGGACGCTGACTGCGGAGACGCCAGATGGCTCAACTTGTAAAAGGTAATTACAGCGCCCTGATGTGGGTGCAGGCCGAGCTGCAAAAATCGCTCGCCACCGCACTGCAGGCACTGCAAACCTTTATCGAAAATAACGACAATACTGCCTTGTCGAACTGTGTTGAGCAGCTGTATCAGGCCAATGGCACGCTGCAAATGCTCAACCTGCAAGGTGCACAAATGCTGACCGCTGAAATGCAGGCGCTTTGTCAGCAGCTAAGGGATCCGGCGCTGACCGAAGCCGAGGCGGCCAGAGAAACCCTGCTGCGCAGCCTGCTATTACTGCCAAATTATCTGAAACTGCTCAGCGAAGACTTCCCAGATCATCCGCTATGTCTGATTGAAAGCATTAATGAACTGCGCGAAATCCGCCAACAGTCCCCCTATCGCGCAGAGGATTTATTTCAGCCCCTGACCGTTAATCTGCCGGACAGCGTGCGCCCCGATCCGCATCGTGCGCCACCGGCTATTGATATTGCACCACAACAACTGGCGGCGGCTTACCAGCGTTTATTACTCAGCTGGCTGCAGCAGCAGGATGACGCCAGCCTGCGTAAAATGCGTGGTATTTTTAACTATTTGCGGCTGGCCAGCCATCAGGAAAAAATCACCCAGCTATGGTGGGCTGCCGAAGCCTTACTCGAAGCGCTGTTACAGCGTGGCTTATCAGCGCAGGCTGATATCAAACAATTGCTTGGCAAACTGGCGCCCCCCATCAAAATCGTCAGTGAACAAGGCGAAAACGCTCTGCTGCTGACGTTTCCAGAAAATCTGCTGCAACAATTGTTACTGGTTAACGCCCGTGCTACCAGTCGCGGTTTGCTGATCAGTCGTCTCAAACAAACCTACCAACTGCATTTCTTTGACCAGCAAAAAGCCATTTACGGTATGAGCGACAATGCCCTGGGTGATGCCCATGCTGCGTTGCTTGAAGAATTGCAAAAATTAAAAACCCAGATTGATACCTATGATCCGGCCGCAGCCGATACGGCGATGACGCTGGGTGATATCAACCAGCAATTGCTGAATATGGCCGATACCCTGTCGTTGCTGAATGAACATGCCGGTAGTGAACTGCTGCATAAACAGCATCAACAACTGGCCAGTCTGGTTGAACAAGCACCGCATACCGCTAATGACATACTGACCGAACTTGCGGACAGCTTGTTGCAACTGGAAGCGCAGCTCAAACAACATGACAGCGATAAGCCCGGTATCGACAGCACCGAACTGCAACAGGCGGTGGTTCAGGAATGTCTTTTTGAACTGGGCAACATCAAAGAAAACCTGACCATTGCCGCCCAGCAAGGTGATGTTTCTGCTGATCTTATCGCCAGTGCCTGCAATGGTCTGCAACTGATCGCTGGCAGTCTGGATATGCTCAATCTAAGCGATGCCGCCAGCTTGCTCAGCGATACTAGTCATACCTTAACCACGCCGCCATTTGATCAGCAGTTATCGGCAACCGCGATTCAGCAACTGGCCGAGATCTTGTCTTCAGCTGAGTTGTACATGGAATCGGTCCAGCAACATGGTCACTCCTCATCACAACTGATAGACAATGCCCGGCAGATCCTGGCGCAGTTTGGTGAAGTCAGCGAAACAACATCACCGATGCTGATCAGCAACCATGATGACTTACAAAGCAGTTCAGCAGCTGAAACGTTAACCGGTGTCGCCCGTTATATCGCATTACAAAATGCGTCGGATAAACCGCCGACCGGCGTCGAAAAGTATATTCAGCAGCAAGCTGTGCAGGATGCTGCGACAACTGAGTTGAACGTCTCAGAACCAGCCGAAGCCGAAGCCGAAGCCGAAGCCGAAGCCGAAGCCGAAGCCGAAGCCGAA
>CAMPHB010000149.1 GCA_946885755.1 uncultured Methylophaga sp.
GCGATACCGGCATGATCGGTACCCGGTTGCCATAACGTGTTATCACCTTTCATCCGGTGGTATCGGGTCAGCAAATCCATGATGGTGTTATTAAAACCATGGCCCATGTGCAGGCTGCCGGTGACATTGGGCGGCGGCAGCATGATGGCGTAGGGCGTGCCTTCACCGCTGGGTTTGAATTCACCGCGTTGTTCCCAGAATTGATACCAGCGTTGCTCGATGGCGTCGGGCGTATAGGTTTTATCCATGAAAAGTCTGTCGTCTTAAGGCAAAAGAAAAGCGGGCATTATACCCGCTTCATGTGTGACCGGTCATGGCTGCGTTTGCTCAGATATGATGGGTTTCTAATGGATAACCACGATCCTGATAAAACTTGTAGCGTTGCCGGCCTTGTTGTTTGACCTGCTCATCGTCATCGATAATTTCAGCCATGCGTTCAAACTGACTGAAAAACATCGGTTGCTGAGAATTCAAGTTAATTAAAACATCCATCAGGCGGGGTGGCGGGGTGTTGTCATGACTGATTAAAACCGGTGCCATCACTGCTGCCGAGTCAGCCATGATTTCATGCGGCACGAAGCTCTCAGGGCGAAAAGCCCAAAGTGCTTTGTCCATTTCGGCAGACTGATCAGCATTTTCGGTGTAGATAAACACTTGATGCCCTTGTTGCCAGGCTTTTTCAGCGAGCCGGCAGGCTACTTGCTGCCGGCTGCTTAAATTCTGGCTTTTCAGGATATAAAAACTAACCCGAGTCATCTAACGTTATTGATCAATTTTGTTCAGCAGATATTGCATCAATAACGTGACCGGTCGACCGGTAGCGCCTTTGTCTTTACCACTGTTCCAGGCGGTGCCGGCAATATCAAGATGCGCCCATTTGAATTTTTTGGTAAAGCGCGACAGGAAACAGGCAGCGGTGACACTGCCGGCTTCTTTACCACCCACATTGGCGATATCGGCAAAGTTACTGTCCAGCTGTTTTTGATAATCATCCCAGATAGGTAACTGCCAGACGCGGTCAAAGCTGTCATTACCGGCTTTGAGCAGGGCATCTGCCAAATCCTGATCATTGGCCATCAGGCCGCTGGCATTGCTGCCCAATGCGACAATAATGGCCCCGGTCAGTGTTGCGATATCAATAACGGTATCGGGTTCAAAACGCTCGGAATAAGTCAGCGCATCACAGAGGATCAGCCGGCCTTCGGCATCGGTATTGAGAATTTCAATGGTCTGGCCGGACATGCTGGTAACCACATCGCCGGGTTTATTGGCATCACCATCAGGCAGGTTTTCTGAACTCGGAACCACACCAATCACATTGATCGGCAAGTTAAGTTCGGCGACCGCTTGCATGGTGCCAATGACGCTGGCAGAACCACACATGTCATATTTCATTTCGTCCATGCCCGGTGCCGGTTTTAATGAAATGCCGCCGGCATCGAAGGTCAGGCCTTTACCGACCAGCACTACCGGTTTGCTGTCGCCGCCACCGCCATAGTTCATGGTGATTAACTTTGCCGGCTCGCGGCTGCCGCGGGAGACCGATAACAAAGAACCCATGCCCAGCTCAGCCATATCTTCTTCTTCGAGCACATCGACTTTAACCGATGGATATTGCTGACCAAGTTTAACGGCTTGCTCAGCAAGGTAGGTGGGTGTGCAAATATTACCGGGCAGGTTGCCAAGCTCGCGTGCCAAGTTCATACCATGACCAATTGCTGCGCCGGTTTTGGCGGCTTGTTCAAAGACTTTTTGTTCGCTGCTGCTGGCAAAAAAGCCCAGTTTTTCCAGCGGCTTGTCAACCGGCGTGAACTGGCTTTTAGTCTGGCTGTATTTGTACAGCGCGGTTTCGGTATTGATGGCGGTTTGGCGTACTTTCCAGGCCGCATCCCGCTGACCAACCGGAATCTCAGCAAGACAACTTATGGCGGATTGCGCCGCAGATTCATTGAGCCATTTAGCCATGGCGATACTTGCTGTGTTGAAGTCGTTTTCAGTTGCGTTGCCTTGTTTACCGGCACCGATCAGCAATATCCGCGGGCTGTTAATGCCCGGTAAATCCTGCAGTAATAACAGCTGACCCGCTTTACCGGTTATGTCACCACGGGCAAAGCAGTTTTTCAGTTTGTCCTGACTGGCGCTGTTTAAGCTGTCTGCCGACGGGCTGAGTTTGCCTTCTTCAAAAACGGCTACGGCAATACAGTCGGTTGCCTGGGCTGATAAAACATCGCTGCTTACAAAATACTGCATGAATTTCTCCTGTCGGTGTAGATGGTTTAGACTGCGCTTTTATGGCCGCCATTCGTGACCCTATTCTAAACAAGACCTGCCAATAATGCCCGCGCTTCGTCAGTTATTTGCTGCTCAGTTCAGCTTGATAGACCGCTATATGTTGCGGGAGTTTTTTATTAACCTGATTGCCGTGGTCGGGGTGCTATGGCTGATTTATGTTGCCACACGCTTTGCACGGTATCTGGCTGATGCCGCAGTTGGCAATCTGCCGGCCGATGTAATTTTCAGTTTGTTATGGCTCAACTCGCTGGGTGCGTTGTCGGTGTTATTGCCAATTGCGACATTTTTAGCGGTCTTGCTGGGGCTCGGCCGGATGAGCGCCGACAACGAGCTGACCGTCATTGCCGCCTGCGGCATTGCTGGTAATCGCGTCCGCCGCAATGTGCTGGTGTTTACCGGGCTGATGGCGATTATTGTTGGCTTGTTGGCTTTATCGATTGTGCCGGACGTGTTGTCCGGTCGTTATCAACTTGAGCAAAAAGCCAAGGTGACTGCCAATACCACCGGGCTGGTCGCTGGCAGTTTTAAAGAGAGCCAAAAAGGTGACTGGACCTTTTATTCACAAGGTGTCAGTGAAGAAACCGGTCAGTTGCAGAATGTCTTCATCGAAATTCAGCGTCAGCCAAAGCCACTGATCTTTCGGGCTGAGCGCGGCCATTTTGAGGTTGATCCGCGCAGTGGTGACAAATATCTGATCCTTGAAGACGGTTATCGCTATGAAGGTGATGCCGGTGACCTGGATTTTGTGATTGCCGAATATGCCAGCCACAGTCTGCTGGTGGAAAAAGGCGGCCAACAGCAATATCGCGAAAAAGCCAAAGCCACCGCGACGTCAGTGTTATGGGAACGTGGCAGCAATGAGGATTTGGCTGAAATTCAGTGGCGCATCAGCAGTGCGGTGATGACCGTGATTCTCGGCCTGCTGGCCATGACGCTGGCACACCCCGGTCCGCGTCAGGGACGTTATGCCGGCTTGTTGCCGGCAGTGCTGGTTTATATTGTTTACAGCAATTTATTAGGGGTAACACGTGCCTGGGTTGAAAAAGGCGAAATCGTGCCGTGGCTGGGGCTTATCTGGGTGCATTTGTTGATGTTGTTAATTTGGTGGTTGCTCAGTAATCGCCAGCCATTACAGCGTAAATGGCAACACCTGCGGCAAAAAGGGCAGCCGGCATCATGATCCTGCAACGTTATATCGCCAAAACCATTATCAGCAGCACTTTGCTGGTATTGCTGGTTCTGTTAGCGCTTTATACCTTTATGGATTTTATTGCCGAGTTGGATGAACTGGGCGAGGGCAACTACGGTTTGCCGCAGATCTTGTTGTATTTGCTGCTTTCGATGCCCAAACGGATTTATGAATTACTGCCGGTTGCGGCATTACTTGGCAGCGTGCTCGGGCTGGGCACACTGGCCAGTCAAAGTGAGCTGGTGGCCATGCGTGCGGCCGGGGTATCGGTCGGCTTTATCAACAAAGCGGTGATGCTGGTTGCGTTGTTATTACTGGTGGTGGCTTTGCTGGTGGGTGAAGTACTGCGGCCGGTGGCCGAACAAAAGGCGCTGGCACTGCAAAACACCGCTAAAACCGGCACCGAAGGCACCCAATCTGAATATGGTTTCTGGACCCGTGATGGTCAGCATTTCAATCATATTGAACGTATCAGCAGTGATGGCCGCTTTGAAGGCATCAAAATTTACGAATTTGATGACAGACACCAGCTGAGAATGGTGACCCGTGCTGCCAGTGCCCGTTATCAGGACGGTGAATGGGTGCTGAATGATGTGGTACAAAGCGAGATTGATCAGGATGGCATTGAAGTGCGTGCTGTGGAACGTGCCAAATGGCGCTCCAAACTGAACCCCGGCATGCTGAATGTGGTGGTTGTGCCGCCGGCTTTTTTACCGGTGTGGAGTCTGCTGGACTATGTCAGTTACCTCAAAGACAACCATCAGGCGGTCAGTCAGTATCAGCTGGCATTCTGGAGCAAAGTGATGATGCCGCTCAGTTCTGCTGTCATGGTGTTTCTGGCGGTGCCATTTATTTTCGGGCCACTGCGCAGCTCACCGGTAGGTGCCAGAATTCTTGCCGGCACCCTGGTTGGTATAGGTTTTCATTTATTTAACCAGACGTTTCAGCATATCGGTCTGGTATTTGGTGTATTGCCGTGGCTGGCTGCCTCGCTGCCAACCGTGATATTTGCTGGTTTGGGGATCTGGATGCTGCGCCGGGTACGTTAATTTAAATTGATTTCGCGGATTTCAGCTTCCAGCGCAAATTGTTTTAACTGCGCAGCAAGTAACGCATTATTGTCGCTGACAAGCGTCTGTGCCTGCTGATAGGCAACCGGATCGTTTTCGCGAAAAGAAATCATCAGCTGCGTTGAAATGGTATCCAATGC
>CAMPHB010000150.1 GCA_946885755.1 uncultured Methylophaga sp.
ATACCGAGTTGCACCGATAAACCATGTGCGGACATGCCGTAAATCAGCCCAAAGTTAATTGCTTTGGCACTACGGCGTTGATCGCCGCTGACGTCTTCAGCCGCTACGCCAAAAATTTCCGCAGCGGTATGACGGTGAATATCTTCGCCTTCGGCAAAGGCTTTCAGCAGACTGGCATCGCCGGATAAATGCGCCATGATTCGTAGTTCGATTTGTGAATAGTCGGCGGCCAGTAATTTAAAGCCTTTTTCCGGCACAAAGGCTTCGCGGATACGGCGGCCGGTTTCAGTGCGGATAGGAATATTCTGCAAATTCGGATCCGATGATGACAGCCGGCCGGTGGCCGTGACCGCCTGATGATAGGAGGTATGCACACGACCGGTTTGCTGATTTACCTGTTGCGGTAATTTATCGGTATAAGTCGACTTCAGCTTACTGAGGCTGCGGTACTGCATGATGACCTGCGGCAGCGGATAGCCCTGGTCAGCCAGATCCTGCAACACATTTTCAGCGGTTGAGGGCTGACCCTTCGGTGTTTTTTTCAGTACCGGCAATTCTTGCTTGTCGTAGAGAATTTCCTGCAGTTGTTTTGGAGAGCCCAAGTTAAATTTCTGACCAGCGATTTCATGGGCTTCTTTTTCCAGCCGATCGATATCATGGGCCAGGGCATCACTTTGCTGTTGCAGCATAAAAATATCGATATGCACGCCGTTACGTTCCAGCGTATTCAATACCGGCAGTAGCGGCATTTCCAGTTCGCGGTAAACGGTTTCCAAGGTTGGGATGGCCTGAATTTTTGGCCACAGCTGCTGATGCAGTTGCAGGGTAATATCAGCATCTTCACAGGCGTAGGGCGCGGCCTCATCAAGACCAATCTCATTAAACGTCAGCTGCTTTTTGCCTTTGCCGGCGATGTCTTCAAAATGAATGGTGGTTTTGCCCAGATATTTTTCCGCCAGCGAATCCATATCATGTCGGGTAGCAGTGCTATCGAGCACATAAGACTGCAGCATAGTGTCGTGGGCAATGCCCTGCAAATCAATACCGTGATTGAGCAATACATGCCGGTCGTATTTGAGATTCTGGCCGACTTTCAGTGCTTTGGGATCTTCCAGTAGCGGTTTTAACTTGGCTAAGGTTTCATCGAAATCCAGCTGATCCGGTGCGCCCGGATAATCATGGGCCAGCGGCAGATACGCCGCTTCGCCGGGTTTGATGGCAAACGACATGCCGACAATGCGCGCCTGCAAATAATTAAGGCTGGTAGTTTCGGTATCAAACGCAAACAGCTCGGCGTTTTTCAGTTTGCTCATCCAGTCATCAAGTTGTTTTGCTGTGGTGATGGTCTGGTAATCAGTTTCGGTAGTGTTGCCTGCGCTGCCGGTTTCCGGTGCATCGGCGACATCACCGGTGACGTCCACTTCCTGCAACCAGCTTCTGAATTCATAACGTTTAAAGAGTTCACGCAGTTTTTGCGTATCAGGCTTACCGATATCGAGGGTTTCCGGCGTGAAATCCAATGCTACATCCAGTTTGATGGTGGCCAGTTCATACGACAGCGGCAAATCATCCAGTGCAGCGCGCAGTTTTTCGCCGAGTTTGCCTTTAACTTTATCGGCGTTTTCCATGACGCCTTGCAGGCTGCCGTATTCCTGTAATAATTTAGGAGCGGTTTTCGGGCCGACACTCTCAACGCCCGGAATGTTATCAACCTTGTCACCCATCAGCGCCAGATAGTCGATGATTTGATCCGGTTTCAGGCCGAATTTTTCGTTTACGGCAGCGATATCGGTTTTGCTGTTATTCATGGTGTTGACCAGCGTCACATGCTCGCTGACCAGCTGCGCCATAACTTTATCGCCAGTGGATATAACCGTTTCAATGCCGCGTTCGGTGGCTTGTTTTGCCAGCGTGCCAATGACGTCATCAGCTTCCACATCATCAATCACCAGCAGCGGCAGGCCCATGGCGGTGACAATTTCATGGATGGGCGCGATTTGTTCACGCAAATCATCAGGCATCGGCGGCCGGGTGGCTTTGTATTCGGCGTACAAATCATTACGGAAGGTTTTGCCCTTGGCATCAAACACCACCGCCATATGCTCTGGCTGGTAATCACGGATCAGCTTACGCAGCATATTAATCACACCGTAAATGGTGCCGGTCGACTCGCCATCACTGTTGGTCAGCGGCGGCATCGCATGGTAAGCGCGGTATAAATAAGAAGATCCGTCAACAAGGATCAGTGGTGCAGATTGCGTCATAGGTCACAAAGCCTGATAAGCGGGCACATAGATTGCTTTTATCATCGTAATGGAAATGCTATCTTTAGCAAAAATCATTCGGAGCAAGCAGCTATGTTGAACAAAATCGCTATTGTAGGCGCATTAAGCGTTTTAATCACAGTAGCTGTCTGGGCCAATGAAGAATTGATTGAACAGCCACCGGAACTGCCGGCACCGATGCAAAGCGGTGACAGTATTGAGCCAGATATTAATATCATTCAGCAAGAAGACCGCACCATTGAGGAATATCGCGTTAATGGTCAATTGTATATGATTAAAGTGATTCCAGTGGTCGGGCCGGCGTATTATCTGATGGATACCGATGGTGATGGTTCTTTGGAAACAACACGCAACGACCTGGATAGTCCGCCAGTGCCGAACTGGATCCTGCTTGAGTGGTAAACCACTACTAAACTGAGTTTACATGTCTGTTTATACCGAAGTCGGGCGCGATGAGCTGATTGCGTTCCTCGGCGACTATGACCTTGGTGATCTTCGCGATTATCAAGGCATCAGCGCCGGCATTGAAAATACCAATTATTTTGTCACCACCACGCAGGGCGAGTTTGTGCTGACGCTGTTTGAGCAGCATGATTTCAGCGAACTGGCCTATTTTCTGGATGTGATGACGTTCTTTTATCAGCAGGATATCCCGTCAGCGCATCCGGCCGCAGATCGTGATGGGCGCTACCTGAAAACACTGGCCGGCAAACCGGCGGCGCTGGTGTTACGTTTAGCCGGTAAAACCGTTGATACCGTGGCAACTTTGAGCCAATGCGCTGCAATCGGCGATATGCTGGCGCAAATGCATCTGGCCGGGCAAAAATTTGCCTCGCGCCGACCCAGTACCCGCGGTCCGCACTGGCGTAAACAAATGGCCAAGGCTTTGTTGCCGCATTTGGATGCGGATCTTGCCGAGATGCTGAAAGCCGAGCTGGCGTTTCAGAAATCTTATGCTGATTTAAATCTGCCCTGGGGCGTCACCCACTCCGATTTATTCCGCGACAATGCGCTGTTTGACGGCGAGCAACTGTCCGGCATTATCGACTTTTATTACGCCTGTGATGAATTTCTGCTTTATGACCTAGCCGTGGCCGTTAATGACTGGTGTGTGGCCGACAGCGGCATGCTGGAAATGGGCCGTTACCAGGCTTTGATGCAGGCGTATTTAAAACGCCGGCCGCTGACATTACCCGAAAAGGACAACTGGAATCTGGTGCTGCGCGCCGCGGCTTTGCGTTTCTGGCTGTCGCGATTGCAGGATCAGCTGTTTCCCCGCGAAGGTGAAATCACCCAGATCAAAAATCCCGATGCCTTTTTGAAAATTCTCCGGCAGCATCAACAAGACGCATTACCAACCGATGGACTAGCCATCAACTAATGCGTGTTTTAATCATCAAGCTCACCTCGATGGGCGATTTGATGCATGCCTTGCCGGCGCTCACTGATGCGGCAAATGCTATTCCCGGTATTGAGTTTGACTGGGTGGTGGATGAGGCTTTTGCTGAAGTGCCGCAATGGCATCCGGCGGTTAAAAATGTCATTACCACCTCACACCGGCGCTGGAAAAAATCCACCTGGCAAACCCTGACTGGTGGCGAATTACGCACTTTTTATCAGGAGCTGAATGCCGGCGACTACGATGTGGTCGTCGATATGCAAAATAACCTGAAAAGTGCGCTGGTTAGTCTGTTAAGACGTGGCCCGGTGGCGGGGCTGGATAAAGATTCCTGCCGCGAAAAACCGGCTCACTTAGCCTACAAATTCCCGATAAATGTGAATCCGCAGCAGCATGCTGTAGACCGGATGCGGCAAATTCTCTCGCAGGCGTTGGATTATCCACTGCCCGACAAAGCCGCTGATTATGCGGCCGATTTTCGCCGTTATGCGTTGCCGGAACTGGACTTTGCGCTTCCTGAAAAGTATTTAATCTTTGTGCAAAATGCCAGCTGGCTGAGCAAAATGTGGCCGGTCAAACACTGGCAGCGGCTGGTGTTGCTGGCCCGTGAAGCGGGGTTTTCAGTATTGCTGCCCAGCGGTAATGACGCCGAATATAAGCGCGCCAAACAGATTGCGCTGGTTGATGAAGCCGCCCATGCACTGCCAAGAATGGCGCTTAATAACATGGCAGCGCTGATGCATCGGGCGACTGGTGCCATTTGCAGTGATACCGGTCTGGCGCATCTTGCCGCCGTTGCGGGTACGCCAGCGCTGACGATTTATGGTTCCACCGATACGGCGTTGATTGGCACCTATGGCAAAAACCAGCAACATCTGGTCAGCGATAAAGCTTGTTCACCTTGTTATAAACGCAGTTGCCCGCTCAAAGAAGCCGATGCCGGCCAGCCCGTCCTCGGACGGCACATCCACCTCGGGGCCCACACGGATCTC
>CAMPHB010000151.1 GCA_946885755.1 uncultured Methylophaga sp.
TTGGTCGAAGTATCACCATCAACGGTTATGCGGTTAAAAGACTGGTCCATTGATTGGCGTAGTAATTGGTCCAGCATGGGCTGGCTGATAGCAGCATCGGTGGCGATATACGACAACATGGTCGCCATATCAGGCCGGATCATGCCCGAACCTTTGGCAATACCGGTTAAGGTAATTGTTTGGCCATTAAGCTCGCATTGCACGCTGCGCGCTTTAGCAATGGTGTCCGTGGTCATGATGGCATTAGCAGCGGCAAACCAGTTATCCGCTGTTAAATTGGCAAATGCCGACGGCAAAGCGGTTTCAATCTTTTCAACCGGTAATTGCTGACCAATCACACCAGTTGAAAACGGCAATACCGATTCGGGATTAACGCCTGCTAACGCTGCAACCGCCTGACAAGATTTGCGAGCCGCCTGCATGCCTTGTTCGCCAGTACCGGCATTGGCGTTGCCGGAGTTAATCAGTAAATAACGCGGTGTGGCTTGCTGTTGATGCTGACGGCAAAGGATAACCGGTGCCGCACAAAAGGCATTGCGGGTATACACCGCAGCAGTATGGCTGCCCTCAGCGATTTCAATTAACACCACATCCTGACGGCCCGGCTTTTTGATACCGGCGCTGGCGGTTGCCAGCCGGATGCCATTAACTTCGAGCAGTTGTTCCGCCACTGGCGGCAACAAATTAACGGCCATTAACTGACTTGTCCGTGGCAGTTCTTGAATTTTTTACCGCTGCCGCACGGGCAAGCTTCATTACGCCCTACTTTGCGGCCATCGCGCGTGATCGGCTGGCTGGCAGTGGGTTGCTCTGACTCATCTTCTTCTGCCTGCATGCCTGAGGCATCGGCATGCTGATATTCAACCTCACCAGATTGACGACGCTGGGCTTCAACCGCTTCCACATCTGATGGTGCGCGTACCTGTACCCGCGAAATCAGGCTTACCACATCGTGTTTGATGCTCTTCAACATCGCGGTAAACAGTGAAAACGCCTCGCGTTTGTATTCCTGCTTAGGATCTTTTTGTGCATAGCCACGCAGGTTAATGCCCTGACGCAGATAATCCATTGACGCCAGATGTTCTTTCCATTGTGAATCCAGCGTTTGCAGCATAATGGCTTTTTCAAAGTGACGCATCAGTTCCGCACCTACTTGCTGTTCTTTAGCCTGACAAGCAGATTCTGCCGCATCGACAATTTTTTCCCGCAGGGTTTCTTCATGCAGGCTGTCATCCGATTCGAGCCAGCCGCTGATATCCAGGTCCAGCGCAAAATCATCGCGCAGCGCCTGTTCCAAGCCTGGCACATTCCACTGCTCATCAATGCTGTTGGGTGGAATATAAATGCTGATGACATCGTTAATGACGCTACGGCGCATGCTGATAACGGCTTCTGACATATCATCATTGGCCATCAGCTCATTACGCTGTTCGTAAATGACTTTACGCTGATCGTTGGCAACGTCATCAAATTCCAGCAGTTGCTTACGAATATCGAAGTTGTGGCCTTCAACTTTCCGCTGGGCGTTTTCAATAGCGCGGCTGACCCAGGGATGTTCG
Source organism: uncultured Methylophaga sp. (assembly GCA_946885755.1). The sequence continues at coordinate 1,560 of CAMPHB010000151.1, forward strand.
ATAGCTTCGCCTTCTTCCATGCCCAGCTTTTGCATCAGTGCCGCCATGCGGTCTGAGGCAAAAATGCGCATCAGGTTGTCTTCCAGCGACAAATAGAAACGGGTGGAACCCGGATCACCCTGACGGCCGGAGCGGCCACGCAGCTGATTATCAATCCGCCGTGATTCGTGACGCTCAGTACCGATGATATGCAAACCGCCGGCTGCCAACACGGCATCATGACGTTTTTGCCATTCGGCTTTGACACTGGCTTTTTGTTCGGCAGTGGCATCTTCACCCAAGGCATCCATTTCCACTTCAAGACTGCCACCTAAAACAATATCAGTACCGCGACCGGCCATGTTGGTAGCGATGGTCACGACACCCGGTTTACCGGCATGGGCAATGATTTGTGCTTCTTTTTCGTGGAATTTGGCATTCAGCACTTCATGCGGAATTTTGGCTTTAGTCAGCAATCTATCGACATATTCCGAACTTTCGATTGATGCTGTACCGACCAGCACCGGTTGTTTTCGCGCCACGCAGTCTTTGATGTCTTCCAGGATGGCATCAAATTTTTCTTTAGCGGTCAGGTAAATCCGGTCAGCTTCGTCTTTACGCTGCATTGGACGGTGGGTTGGAATTACCACCACTTCCAGCCCATAAATTGACTGCAACTCATAGGCTTCAGTATCAGCGGTACCGGTCATCCCTGACAGTTTGTTATACAGGCGGAAATAATTCTGGAAGGTGATTGATGCCAGTGTCTGGTTTTCGTTTTGAATTTTAACGTTTTCTTTGGCTTCGACTGCCTGATGCAGCCCTTCAGACCAACGGCGGCCAGGCATGGTACGGCCGGTAAATTCATCAACGATGACCACTTGATTGTCCTGAACAATGTAGTCAACATCACGCTGGAATAACACATGGGCTCGCAAAGCAGCGGTGACATGATGCATCAGACCGATATTGGCGGCATCGTAAAGACTGGCATCATCGGCCAGTAAACCAGCTTCGGTCAGCAGATCTTCAATTTTTTGGTGGCCGGCTTCGGTGAAATGTACCTGTTTATTTTTCTCATCAACGGTGTAGTCACCTTCTTTGATGATTTCCAGATCGTCGCCTTCGCCCTTGGTTTCCTGTTTGGTTAAATTCGGGATCAACTTGTTGATTTGCTGATAACGCTCAGAGCTGTCTTCGGCGGGACCTGAAATAATCAGTGGTGTCCGTGCTTCATCGATCAGAATCGAATCCACTTCGTCAATCACCGCAAAGATGAGCTCTCGCTGAACTTTGTCTTCACTGCGAAACGCCATATTGTCACGCAGGTAATCAAAGCCAAATTCGTTATTGGTGCCGTAGGTAATATCAGCAGAATAAGACTGACGCCGCTCATCGCTGCTCATGCCACCAACGATAACGCCGGTCGATAAACCCAAAAAGCCATACAGTTTACTCATCCAGGCAGCGTCACGACGGGCCAGATAGTCATTTACGGTAATGACGTGTACACCTTGCCCCGGCAAGGCATTTAAGTATACGGCCAGTGTTGCGACCAGTGTTTTACCTTCACCGGTTTTCATTTCGGCAACCTTGCCCTCATTAAGCACCATACCGCCAATCAGCTGTACATCGAAATGACGCATTTCCAGCGTGCGTTTACCGGCTTCACGAACCACAGCAAAAGCCTCTGGCAAAATATCATCAAGGGTTTGACCATCGGCAAGACGCTGCCGGAATTCAACCGTTTTGGCAGCCAGTGCCGCATCATCAAGCTCAGCGTAGGTGGTTTCCAGTTCGTTAATTCGCGTAACGTTTTTTTGCAGTTTTTTGATGACACGCTCGTTGCGGCTGCCAAAGACCTTACTGAACAAATTGCCTACCATGACTTAACTTACCTGTTGATGTGCGCAGCGTCTGCGGTGTGTGTGATAAATCGCGTGATTATAACGCGTAAAGCAGACAAGATCTAAACCTTGCCTGCTTGATTAATTGGCGACGAAAATCCGGATTACAAGGGTTTTATTCAGTGTCGATATAATTGTAAGGATTGACCGGCTTGCCATCCTTAAGCACTTCGAAGTGCACATGGGGCCCGGTTGAGCGACCGGTTGAGCCCATTAATGCCAGCACATCACCTTTGACAACACGGTCACCTGATTTAACTTTCAGGGTTTTATTGTGAGCATACCGGGTCATGTAACCATTGCCGTGATCGATTTCAATCAAACCGCCGTAGCCGCCTTTCATACCAGCCCAGCTGACAATACCATCAGCGACACTATGCACACTGCTACCGGTTTTACCAGCGAAATCAATGCCATCATGAAAGACTTTTTTGCCATTAAACGGATCCACACGATAACCATAAAATGACGAGATCCAGCCGTCTTTGATTGGCCGTCCGGTTGGTATGGCCGCTGTGATATTCTCGCTGGTCAGTAAATATTCCTGCAAAGCAGCCAGCGTATCCTGCTGGCTGGCAAATTCTTCGTTGAGGCTGGCAATGCCTTTTTCCAGCTCCTCGCTGGTCAGCAGGCTGGCATCATGCTCAATACCACCCATGCCGGGACCAATCTCAAAATCAAATTCACTGGTATCAAAACCGGCGACTTCGGCAAGCCGCTGGCTGAGCATTTTCAAACGGATGGCTTCGGCTTGCAGACCGCCAAGTTGTTGCGCATAAAAGCCTTCTAGGGCTTCATTTTGAGTGGTATCGATTGAAACAGGCTGGTGTATCGCAGGGGTGGTGAGTAATTGTGCTGTCGGGAAGTGCATACCGTCTGACGGGGCTGGCGGATTTAGCCAGTTCATCGTTGCATAGGTACTGCCGACGATAGCGGCTATCAGCAATGCGCCCAGCAAAGTCAGCCGCGTTCGGCTAAGATGCCAGTGTTTATGGCCTGCATTGTTGGCCGGTATTATAATGATCTGCATTGTTTACGCTCAGTCTTGGAAATAGTTCATGTCGGACAAACCTCGGGCTTTCGCCAGGCTCTGCCAACAGCATCCTCACCTACTACAACTCCACAGTCGCGCCCAGAAATTAACCCAGCTGGATATCCTTCTGCAAGCAATTTTACCCAGCAACTTTGCCGGCCGTTGCCGGCTGGTGAATCGCGAGGGCTCTGAA
>CAMPHB010000152.1 GCA_946885755.1 uncultured Methylophaga sp.
GATGTGGTCATGCGGCAGGTTGATGATTTTAGCGACTTTATCAAAATCAAAACCGTCCATCGGACAACTATCATAACCCATGCCCCGTGCCATCAGCATAATATTCATCGCGGCAATACTGGCTGAGCGAATGGCTTCATCCCGCTGGCCCTGATGATGGTTGGCATAATAGTTTTCAATCGCCGGCAAGATGGCATCCTGCGCCGCCTGAGGGGCATTACGCCAGTAGCGTTTTGGTTCTTTTTCCCAGGCATTAAGATCCGCACATAACACCAATAACTCTGAAGCATCAACTACCTGTGCCTGTCCCCATGCGGCTTCAAAAATCTGCTGACGCTTGTTTTTATCCTGAACCCGGACAAACCGCCAATGCTGGATGTTAAATGCCGTGGGTGACAGGATAGCGTGTTCCATCAACTCCTGAACTTCCGCTTCGGTCATCTGGTGGCTGGGATCATAATGTTTGATCGACCGCCGTGTGCGGATAGCTTCTTTAACATCCATAAAAATCAATACACCTCTTTAAAATCAATTCACTTCAACTTTCATATAAATAAATTGCTGCTGATCGCGATGGCTGCGGTAATCGGTTTGGTTTTGGTTAAAAACATCACTGTCACCACTCTGGCCAATCAGCACCCATTCACCCGGCGCAGCATTGATGGTTGTGAACAAGCTGCTGCTGTCGATATTGCCATTACGGCGATCGTATTCAGTAAATATCGGCAATAACTCAATACGCAATTGCTGATCTGACAGCACTGAAACCAAGGCCTGAAAACCATTATCTATCGGCAGATAGGTTGTATCATTCTGAACACCGACACCACCGTACGGTCCGAAAATAACTAACTGTTCGCGCTGTGCGATTAACTGACCGGTATTGATTTCGACGGGTTCCCCGGCAAGGCCGCGCACCTGCAACTGTTGATCCCGATCACGGCTATCACGGGTTGACCAGCGATTGATTGCAACACCAGCCGAATTTTCACTGAAAACCAGTCGATCATCACGGCGCTGCTGATCCGATAATTGCTGTTGGCTGCGAACCACGCTGACGGTTATGTTTTGCTGCGGTTTATCAAGTACATCCAATACCCGCCGGACATCCTCAAAAGTGGCACCGTCACTGCGCAGCACAATGGTGTTATCAAAACTGCTAACCGCAGCATCTTCAGGTAACAGCGCCTCAATTTGTGGAAGTACTTCAGCCGGTGTGCGGTGTTTTAATTCGATGGTATGCATGGTGCTGACCGCCCACACCGGCGCTAGCCAGCAAATTAATAGCAGAAAACTCAAATAACGTTTCATCAGCAACTCCACTCAGATATGCAATCGGCGAGATTGCGGATCAGGATGACTGCGTGCCCACATGGCATCAAACTGCTGGCGTAATTGCAGATTCTGGGCACGATCCGCTTTAGTGATATATCCCTGATAACGCAAAGGATCACTGCAATACAGCACAGCGTTATCATCAACCAGCAGGCATAAATACAACTGATCCTGATCTTCTTTTGCACATTCATGTACCGCAATATGGCTGCTCAAGCGTTGTGCCAGCGGTAATAAACGATGACTCTGGCTGATGGCATCACGGCTTGAATGCATCAGCAAACGCACTTTACTAAAGCGACTGTCGCGGGCAAAAGCGCTGATAACCGCTAATGCTGCTTCATTATCAAATAAATGCCTGTCCAGTGACGGGGCAAAAAAACTGATTTCCCGTTTTGCCTGCTCAAGCAATTCCAGACAAGCCGCCACCGCCTGTTGCCGGCCATCAATGACCTGACGAACGGCGGAATCAGCGGCAGTCTGCTCAGACATATCAGCAGTTACGCGCCTGTTCTGCAGCATTACCGATATAACTGGCAGGCGTCATGGCTTTTAATGCTTTTTTGGCTTGTTCCGGCATATCCAGACCATCAATGAAATCCTGCATGATTTGTTTGTTGACGCGCTGACCACGGGTGAGTTCTTTGAGTTTCTCATAAGGATTTTCAATACCGTAGCGGCGCATCACCGTTTGAATCGGTTCAGCCAGTAACTCCCAGTTGTTATCCAGATCGGCGGCCATTACCTCGGGCGCGGCTTCCAGTTTGCTAATGCCTTTCAGTGCTGAACTGTAAGCAAGCAGCGAATGGGCAAAACCGACACCGATATTGCGCAACACAGTGGAATCGGTCAGGTCCCGCTGCCAGCGTGAAATAGGTAATTTCAGCGCCAGATGATCAAAGGTGGCATTGGCAATGCCCAGATTGCCTTCGGCATTTTCAAAATCAATCGGATTCACTTTATGCGGCATCGTTGACGAGCCGATTTCGCCTTTGACGGTTTTTTGTTTGAAATAACCGATAGAAATATAGCTCCAGATATCACGGCAGAAATCGATTAACACCGTGTTAAAACGAATCATCGCCTGAAACAGCTCAGCCACATAGTCATGGGGCTCGATTTGAGTGGTGTATTGGTTCCAGCGCAGCCCCAGACCGGTCACAAAAGCATGCGCCATCATCGGCCAGTCAACATCAGGATAAGCGGCCAAATGAGCATTGTAATTACCGACGGCGCCATTCATTTTGCCGTACAACAACACGGCAGCAACATGGGTACGTTGTAATTCCAGACGTTTAACAACGTTGGCGATCTCTTTACCCAACGTGGTCGGTGAAGCCGGCTGACCATGGGTACGCGCCATCATCGGGGTGGCAGCATGCTCGTGCGCCAGTTTTTGCAGCGCGGCGATGATATTGTCCATCTCCGGCAAAATCACCTGCTCGCGGGCGTTTTTCAACATAATGCCGTAAGCGGTGTTGTTGATGTCCTCTGAGGTGCAGGCAAAATGCACAAACTCTTTAACCGCATTCAGCTCAGCGTTATCAGCAAATTTGTTCTTGATAAAATATTCAACGGCTTTGACATCATGGTTGGTGGTGCGCTCGATATCTTTAATCGCCTGCGCATCGTCAACCGAGAAATTATTAATCAGTGCATTAATAATGTTTTCGGCATCACTGCTCAGCTTGGGTACTTCTGGAATTGCCGCATTGGCGCCTAACAAATGCAGCCAGCGCAGTTCGACTTCAACGCGGGCTTTTAACAAGCCGTACTCACTGAAGAAAGGGCGCAGGGCTTTGGTTTTGTCGGCATAGCGACCATCGACCGGCGAAATCGCGGTCAGTGCGGTTAATTCCATGAAAACTCCGTAGAAAACAAGCTGTAAATACCAAAAAATTATAGCAGAATTGCAGCTAAAACCTGATTGAATTCGGTGTTTGCCACCTGCTTAAGTTAAAATACGGCGTTAAACACTTTTACCGTGGAGTGAATTGCGTGCTGGAACAATATCAAAAACATGTACAAGAACGTGCGGCCGAAGGTTTGCCTCCATTGCCGCTGGATGCCGTGCAAGTTGCCGACATTATCGAACAGCTTAAACAACCCAAATCCGCAGACACTGAGGCATTGCTGGAGCTTTTGGTGCATCGCGTGCCACCGGGTGTTGATAAAGCCGCTTACGTTAAAGCAGGTTTTCTGGCAGCCATCGCTAAAGGTGAAACCGAGTGCGAATTTATCGATCCGGTTCGCGCCACCGAGTTACTGGGTACCATGATGGGAGGCTATAACATTGCTCCCCTGATTGAGCTGTTGGACAAAGACAACACGGCTGAAGCCGCTGAAGCCGCGCTGAAAAAAATCGTTATGGTTTACGACGCTTATCATGATGTTGTCGAAAAAGCCGAGCATAATCAGCACGCCAAAAATGTCCTGCAATCCTGGGCGGAAGCGGAATGGTTTACCAACCGGCCAAAACTGGAAGATGAGATCACCGTCACCGTATTCAAAGTACCGGGTGAAACCAACACCGATGATTTATCACCGGCCACCGAAGCCTGGAGCCGGCCTGATATTCCATTGCATGCCAAGGCGATGCTGGCCAGCAAAATGCCTGATGCACTGCAGACCATTATTTCGCTGAAAGAAAAAGGGCACCCGCTGGCCTATGTCGGTGATGTGGTCGGTACCGGTTCTTCACGCAAATCAGCGATTAACTCGGTGCTCTGGCATATGGGCCATGATGTTGCCTATGTGCCCAATAAACGCCAGGGCGGGGTGATTCTCGGTAACAATATCGCGCCGATTTTCTTTAACACTGCCGAAGATTCCGGCGCGCTGCCGATTGAATGTAATGTCGACAAGCTGGAAACCGGCGATGTCATTATTATCAAGCCGTATGAAGGCAAGATTGTTAATGAAGCCGGTGAAGTGTTATCCGAGTTCACGCTGAAACCCACCACACTGGCTGATGAAGTGCGTGCCGGCGGCCGTATTCCGCTGATTATCGGTCGTGGTCTGACTGACAAAGCCCGCGAAACCCTGGGGCTTGAACCCTCAACCGTATTTAAACGCCCGGTGGAACCCGACCACAGTGATAAAGGTTACACACTGGCACAGAAAATGGTCGGTCGTGCCTGCGGTGTTGATGGGGTTCGCCCCGGTGCCTATTGTGAGCCGAAAGTTACCACAGTCGGTTCGCAGGATACCACTGGCGCCATGACTCGCGACGAACTCAAAGAACTGGCTTGTCTGGGTTTTTCAGCAGACCTGGTGATGCAGTCTTTCTGTCATACCGCTGCTTATCCCAAACCAGTGG
>CAMPHB010000153.1 GCA_946885755.1 uncultured Methylophaga sp.
CAGTATGTCGTCGGTATTTAAATGATGTGTCTGCCAGTTCGCCGCAGGCCGATCATTGATCAACGCGCCACAATCCGCGCCGGTGATGGCAATCTGGCAGGGCGCTGTCGCTTTAAGTTGTAAACCGCCATAACAAATCTCAATAGCCGGGCTGTCTGCTGGGTTGCCCAATAGCCGGTTAGCCCAGAAAAAAGCCTGCTCATCGGCTGCCCCGCCGGTCGTCAACCCCATGTGCTGATAATGCCTACGGCCGGCATCCTGCAACAGACACAATAAGCCTGTTTTAATAACGACTAAAGCCATCATAACTTGCCGCCGTTGGCTAAAAAATCGGCCCGGCTTATCGGTATAAACCGGACTTTGTCGCCGACCTGAACCGGGCATAAAGCGGGCAAATCCCGATCCAGCATGTTGATAAACGTTCGGCCAATAATATTCCAGCCACCCGGGGTATCAATGGGATAAACGGCTGTTTGCTGATCAGCTATAGCGACTGAACCTGCCGGCACTTGTAATCGTGGTGAATCAAGACGGGGTGTAGCCAAATTGTCAGCGACATTGCCCATGTAAGCAAAACCCGGCGAAAAGCCGATGGCAAATACCTGATATACCGCCTGGCTATGTCGCTCAATAACCTCGCTGATGCCGATACCGTGATAATCAGCAACCCGCTGCAAATCAAAACCAACACTTGAGTCATAAAACACCGGTATCTCTATCAGCTTGTTTTCTGCGGCACGGCTTTCAAGATTTTGCAGGATGTTATTAATAGCGCGGCTGATACCAGCAAAGTCATACTGCAAAATATCGTAAACCACCATCAAGGTGGTGTAGCTTGGAATAAGATCTTGGATTGCGTCGTTAAGCTGCGAGGCCAGCCGATCATGGGCAGCGCGTATCAGCGGGGTTAACTGCGGATCGATATTCGAACCGAATCGAATAATAATGGCCTGCGGGCCGGCGGCTTCAATAGTCCAGTCAGCCAACACTAATGCTCAGCGTAAAAATCATCCAGCGTCTTGCGCAGTGCTCGCAACGCCGAAACCGCAGCCGGATTATCACCATGTACACACAAAGTATCGGCATGTATTGGTAAATGCCGGCCGCTGACAGATTGAATTTCACCGTGTTTTGCCAGCGACAGTGCCTGCGCCACAATCTGTTGAGGGTCGTCATAAACGGCGCCGTCCTTGTGACGGGATACTAAATGGCCTGCATCGTCATAAGCCCGGTCGGCAAACGCCTCAAACAATAGCTTGATGTTAAATTCATCGGCGATTTGTTGCCGTGCAGCGTTATCTGCGCCGGCCAGCACCATCAGCGGCAAGCTGGCGTCAAATGTGGCAACGGCCTCTAACACGGCGCGAAAAATAACGTCATCACGCAGCATATCGTTATATAGCGCACCATGCGGTTTAACATAAGTCACGGCAACACCTTGCGCCTGACAAATACCTTGCAGCGCGCCAAACTGATACTGCAGCATAGCGATAATTTCAGCGGCCGAACATTGCATACTGCGCCGGCCAAAACCGACTAAATCAGGATAAGACGGGTGCGCACCAATCCGGGTACCGGCTTGTTTGGCAAAGCTGATGGTGCGAGACAATGTCAGCGGATCGCCGGCATGAAAACCACAGGCAATATTGGCCATATCAACCAGCGGCATCACCGATTCATCCATGCCCATTGTCCAGGCACCATAACTTTCACCCATGTCACAGTTGAGCATTAACTTTGGTAAGGTTTGCTGATGGTTCATGTTGACTCATTTCGCAGCGATATGGATTAAGCATAGCCGGAAAGCCTTTTCAGGCAAAGCGATGCGCTATTTATAACCACCATGTTGGTTACGTTTAACCAAGCTGTCAGCAGAAGATCAGGAATATCCCTGTTTTCTTTGTGAATTTTTCCTATATTTGAACCAAGCTTAATTTGCTTTGTCCTTTACCCATGAGCTTTTGCAGCGTGTTTCAGGGTGAAAAACAGCCACTGAAAAAGTGGGACAAAGTTCACTTAACCATTAAGCTTGAGTTAAGCTTCACGCTGCAAATTGAAACAGCACGCGTGCCCTGGTAAGGGTAATTTTATTAACAAGAATAATTTAGGACAGGTGTTTTATGGTTGATGGTCTTAATAAATCACGTCTGCCGCATTGGGCCAGTATTCTCGGCGTCGTGGCAATTGTGCTTGGGGTCTTCCTGACGGCAATGCACGGCACTGAATGGATGAAACAAGCGGTAATTGAAACACACATGCCTGAATCTGGTGTGATGCCAGCAGCAGATTGCCCGGAAGAAGAACTGGAAGAAGAGGGTATTACAGTCGGACAATGTGAGTTTCTGGTCGATTATGTGGCAGGTTTTGTTGAGTCTGCGCCTGAAGGTTTCGGTGATTCAATGAAGATACTGGCCCTTATCGGCACTATATTGGCGTTCATTTCAGTCGTCATTGGTGGTGCATTGGTGAATTACACACAGTGGTCAGCCAATGCAGCGATTGCAGTATTTGCCGGTTTGGCGCTGATTGATATTTTGCAATTTTCGGTGGTGGTCGGCGCTGGTCCGTTGATCCGGGACTTCTATCTGTGGAGCGTATTGTTGTGGCTAATTTTGCATGCCATGTTGCTGGTAGGTGCCATTGCGGGTCGGCAGCATGAAGCGGCTCAGGCCTGATAGACGTTAATTTTCACCTGACAAATATTGGAAGAAGTTATGCAAAGAGAAGGTTTCAACAGAACATCCGTTATCGTTCACTGGCTGATTGCCGTGTCAATTTTTTTCCTGTTTATTTCCAGTTGGTGGATGATGGGTTTGCCCCTGCCGTCAAAAGAATTACAGTTCCGGGCTTTCCCGTTCCAGCTACATAAAAACATCGGTATTACGCTGGTTATCTTGCTGGGCGTATTGCTCTATATGCGGCTTAAATATCGTCCCGCAGCGCCTAAAGCCAGTGACATGTCAGCTTGGGCATACAAAATGGCATTGCTTGCCCATGTGGCGATTTATTTGCTGATTGTCGCCGTTTGCGTGACTGGCTATATGTCATCGGCTCATACCAGATGGGATACCACCTGGTGGTGGCTGATTGATTTCCCGCGTATTGCCGCACCTGATGAAGATATGAACGAATTCTGGGGTGGTTTACATACTTACTTTGCCTGGGCATTACTGGCGTTTATCGCAGCCCATGTCAGTGGGGCGATTTATCCACTCGTTCCGTAACGATGGCATTGTCCGCCGGATGATGCGCTGGTAGTTTTTTCTGCAATAATCACAGCAAAATCGGGCCGCTAATGCGGCCCTTTTTTGTAGTTATTAGGCGTTGATTAATGCGCCCCAAAGCGTTGCCGTCAGCCAGACCACAAAACTTATCAGCAGCGCAGTGATGCCAATCAATATCAGGATAAACAGCGTATTTTCCAGCATCGATTTACGATAGGTTTTATCAGGTGACTGCTGATATCTGGCTAATAAATTGACGTTGCGTTTATTGGCTTTCCAGACAAAATCAAAAATATCTCCCAGCAGCGGTATCGCGCCCAGCGTGCTGTCAATCAGCATATTGATAATCATGCGCAGCAAAATCGTCCGCGGTACGCCAATCTGGTTGGCTTTATAAATCAATACGCTGGACAGTAAACCGCCAATAAAATCACCGATACCAGGAATCAGGCCGATAAAACCATCAAGACCAATACGATAGCCGCCGGGCAGCGGAATACTCTCGTCCAGCAGCCAGCTGAAGCGTTCGATAAAACGGCTGTGTTGTTTCATCAGGCAGGTCCTCTATTGGTGCCAGGTTACCGGTCTGCCAGCAGTAGCAGGCCTTACGGTCATTGCAGCAGTTTCACTACTTCTTCGGCCATGGCCCGGGCGGAATTGGGATTCTGGCCGGTCACCAGTCTATCAGCAACGCTGACCCGTTCCATAAACGGGATCAATGCTGTATCAATGCTAGCGCCGCGTTCTTCAAGTACCGTTTCCAGCAAAAATGGCATATCACTGTAAAGCCGCATAATGCGCTCTTCCAAGTTGGTAAAAGTGCTGACGGTACGGCCGGCAACCAGATAGTCACCATTAGCAAGCTTAACGTTAACCAGCGCCGCCGGCCCATGGCAGACTGCCGCCACTACGCCGTCGTTTTCATAAATATCGCGGCTCAGTCGCTGAATATCCGTATTATCAGGAAAATCCCACATGGTGCCGTGGCCACCGGCGAATACGATGGCGTCATAATCTGCGGCATTAATATCTGCCAGCAGCAGACTGTTTTGCATTTTCTGCCAGTCAGCAGCCGTTTCGACAAAACGGCGGTTATCGTCATCGGATAACTTATGGCTGCGCGGGTCCATCGGCGGTTCACCGCCCTTGGGGCTGGCAATATCTATGCTGAAACCGGCATCTTTAAACACATAATAAGGATGCGTCACTTCTGACAGGAAATAGCCCGTTTTTTGGGCATCCGCATCATCCGCCTGACCCATCACACCGTGACTGGTGACGACAATAAGCACTTTGCTGTCAGCCAGCAGGGTGGCCGGCAGCAGGGGAAGCAGTAATAATAAAAAACGTATCAATATTTTCATCGGGTGATCCTTGTTGGGTTATGTAGCGGATTTCTGCCGTGCCGGGA
>CAMPHB010000154.1 GCA_946885755.1 uncultured Methylophaga sp.
ATGAAACACTTCGCGCTTTAATGGTGCGCTCCAGCCACCCTGATAAAGGGTATGACGAACAGTGATTTCATTGACACCGAAAAAGCCTTTAAAAACCGGCTGTTCGGCGATGATTTCAAACTTTTTCTCAGCGTTATTCAGTGGCATCGGCAGTATTGGTTTTTTGAAAAGCGTCGGTTGGAATGCCGTCGAGTTTACGTAAATAAGCGGTAAAACGGCTGTCGTCTTTTTCGATATGTTCGAGTTTAACCGGTAAATAACCGAGCGCCGGAGCACACCACAGCGTGGTTTTACGATCGCTGTCAGCATCGCGCTCACGGGTCAGTTTGACCGCTTTAATTTTACCGAGCGGCGTGTCGATAGTTTCTTCACCGAGGCGGACGATTTCGTAATTTTTCAGTTTACCGCCATCGGCAATGACGTAAGTCAGGCGCTCACGGTCATTTGCTAAATCATGCATGACCTGTAATTGGTAAACCAGTTTATCGAGTGTCCGGTTTTTGATTTTCAGATCCCAGGGATGTTCGCGATCATCAATATGGACTTTGCGTTTATCCCAGTAAAAATCCATGGTCAGCAATTTATCTTTGCTGCCGCCCTCGCGTGAATAACGGTAAAACATTGGCCGAATATGTTCATGGTGATAAACCCATAAACTGGTTTCTTCAATAACATCGGGCTTGATAAAGGCAAACATGCCTTTGGCCTGCGTTTGAGAGACAAATTTACGCTGGCCGGCCGCATCGGTACTCAGCTTCTGCCGCAGTTCACCGGCCTGAATACCGTTCAGTTCAACCTGGTAGTTTGCATAAAAATCCGGCAGCGGTTCGGCCTGTAGCCCCGTTGCCAACAGCAGCATGATAAAGCCGGTCAGCAGTTGTCTCATATTAAGCGCCTTGTTGTATCAACAGCTTTAAGGCATCGGGATAAAGTTTATGTTCCTCAATCAATACCCGTGCCGCCAGCGTTTCTGGCGTATCGCCTTTTAAAACAGGCACTTTGGCCTGCAAAATGATTGGCCCGTCATCAAGTTCAGCGGTGACAAAATGCACGCTGGCACCGTGTTCTCTTTCGCCTGCTTCAATAGCTCTTTGATGGGTATGCAGGCCTTTGAATTTGGGTAGTAACGATGGATGAATATTAATCAGCCGATCGGCAAAATGTTCAACAAAAGCCGCCGTCAGAATACGCATAAAACCAGCCAGGATGACGTAGTCAGGCTGATAGCCATCAATCTCTCTGGCAAGTTGTTGGTCAAACGCTTCACGGCTGTCAAAATCGCGATGATTGATAACTTGCGTTGCAATACCGGCAGCACTGGCCGTCTGCAAACCCGCCGCATCAGGTCGGTTGCTGATCACAGCAGCAATATCAGCCTGCAACTCACCGGCCTCAATAGCCCGGATAATCGACTGCATATTGCTGCCACGACCGGAAATCAGAATAACCAGCCGGGCTTTTTTCATCGGATGATCACACGCTCGCTGGCATCTGAGGCTTCAATATGACCGATTTGCATGGCTGACTCGCCTAAGCCGGTTAAGGTATTAACCGTTTCTTCGGCTTGATCGGCTGCGACGATGACAACCATACCAATACCATTATTAAAGGTGCGGTACATTTCACGATCAACGACATTACCGTGTTGTTGCAACCAGTCGAATACCGCTGGCCGTTGCCAGCTATCGGCGTTAATGACCGCCGCTACACCATCAGGCAACACCCGTGGAATATTTTCCAAAAGACCACCGCCGGTAATGTGGGATAGGGCGTGAATATCAATTTTTTCATTAAGTTGCAGCAATGACTTAACGTAAATTCTGGTTGGTGCCAGCAGCTTTTCACCTAAGGTTGCACCATCAAAAGCATCATTGAGGTTAGCACCGCTGCGTTCCAGAATTTTACGGATCAAAGAGTAACCGTTGGAATGCGGGCCAGAAGAAGCGATACCGATAATCGCGTCACCGCTGGCAACTTTGCTGCCATCGATGACCTGATCTTTTTCGACAATACCGACACAAAAGCCGGCTAAATCATAATCACCTTCTTCATACATGCTAGGCATTTCAGCGGTTTCACCACCAACTAGTGCAGCGCCCGACTGTAAACAACCTTCGGCAATACCAGCCACCACATCGGTCGCGATATCAACATCCAGTTTGCCGGTAGCGTAATAATCGAGGAAAAACAATGGTTCAGCGCCCAGCACGGCAATATCGTTGGCACACATGGCGACCAAGTCAATGCCGATGGTGTTATGAATGCCTGACTCAATCGCCAAACGCAATTTGGTACCAACCCCGTCAGTACCCGACACCAGTACTGGATTTTTATAGCGATCTAATGGCAGTTCAAATAAGCTGCCAAAACCGCCCAGACCGGCCATCACGCCAGGGCGTTTGGTTTTGGCGGCCAACGGTTTGATGCGGTCAACCAGGGCGTTACCGGCTTCGATGTCGACACCGGCATCACGGTAGCTGAGAGAAGAGCTTGCAGGGCTGTTGGAATCAACGGGATCGGTCATGCTGGGTTCCTGAGAATAAAGGGCGTCACACACGAAAAACAGCGTGCTAGAATACCACAATGACCCGATTATTTACTGTGCTGTTTTTCCTTTTTACTGCAATGTCCGCCTCAGCGGCGCAGGTTTCCAATCTCTATCAGGCGCTGGTGCCGGTGGCTTCACAATCTGAAGCCGATCGCAGCCGTGTAGCACCGGATGCGCTTAAACAGGCAATCATCAAAGTGGTCGGCGATCGCAAGGCAGTCAATAATGCCGACATCACCGCGTTGCTGGCTGATGCGGATCGATATGTGGCACGATATTCTTATCAGCAAATCAATGAAGATGATGATTTAACAACGCCCGAACAATTGGGCGTTAATTTTATTTTTGATGCCAAAAATCTGAATAATGCGCTGCAACGGGTTGGTTTGCCTTTGTGGGGCGAAAATCGCCCTGAAATCCTCTTATGGCTGGCTTCGGATGTTGGTGGTGAACAACGGCTGATTGGCGACAGTGATGATTCGGCAGTGATTGAGTTAATTGAAAATCAAGCGCAGCGCCGGGGTTTACCGATGTTGTTACCGGTGATGGATCTCGAAGATCAGACCCAAATCAGTTTCAGCGATATCTGGACCGGTAACCAAAGCACGATTATGTCAGCTTCTGAGCGTTATGGGGCACGCATTATTGTCATGGCACAGATTCGTGGTAATGAGGCGCAAACTGGTATCAGCTGGCAGGCACTGGGCAGTAAAGACAATTCCCGCTGGCAAAGTGAAGGTGATCTGAATACGGCAATCGCCAACGGTATTGATCAACTGGCCGACATGCTTGGGCAGCGTTTTGCACAGCAAATGGGGCCTTCTCAACGTCTGGCAGTCGTTATCAGTGATGTAAAGGACTATAACGATTACAACCGGCTGGTTGCTTATCTGAATAATTTACAAGCGGTGGAATCGGTCAGCGTGGTCAGCATGGATAACCAGCAGCTGAAAGTGGATTTAACGATTCAGGGTGAGGTCAGCAAATTCCGTCAGCTGCTGGCATTTGACGGGTTATTGCAAGCCAGCAATGCCGTCAGCGCTGATAATACTGAGCAATACCGGTTTACGCCTTGACGCGCCGCGATATTCCGAATCTGATTTCTTGTTTTCGTATTGTGCTGGTCGCGCCGGTGGTCTGGGCGATGCTGCAATTTGATTTCCGGCTGGCACTGCTGTTATTTGCCATTGCCGGTATTTCTGACGGGCTGGATGGGTTTCTGGCCAAACATTTTCAATGGCAAAGTCGTCTGGGTTCGATTCTGGATCCGATTGCTGACAAGCTGTTGCTGGTTGCCTGTTTTGCCACATTAAGTTATCTGCAGTTGCTGCCATGGTGGTTGTTTTGGCTGGTTATTGGCCGCGATTTGCTGATTGTCGCCGGTGCATTGACCTATCACCGTGTATTTGGTGAGTTTGAGCTAAAACCTTTATGGAGCAGCAAAATCAACACCTTGCTGCAAATTCTGCTGGTTTTACTGGTGATGGTGCAGGCACAGTGGTTTCCGCAGCTTGATGAGGTCAAAACCATCGGTATCTGGCTGGTGGTGGCCAGTGTCATTAACAGTGGCAGCGAATATGTTCTGGTATGGGGGATGAACGCGTGGCGACAACGGAAAAACTGATCACCGATAGCAACAAATGGCTGATCCTGATTTCAGTAGTACTGTTCGGTTTTTTGCTGTATCAACTGGCCGGTGTATTGATGCCATTTTTTGTCGCCGCCTTACTGGCCTATCTGGGTGATCCGCTGGTTGATCGGCTGGAAGCCCGTAAATTATCCCGTACCTTGTCAGTTTGTATCGTCTTCAGTGCCATTTTCCTGATAGTGCTGCTCTCAATACTGATTTTTGTGCCGCTGCTGAGTGCCCAGCTGGCGTCATTATTCGAAAAAATGCCCGGTTATATTGACCGACTGCAAAGCAGTATCGAACCGGTCATGCAATCGCTGGGCTTATCCAAAGAAATGGTCAATCTCGATACGCTCAAAGACGGACTCAAAAATTACTGGTCCGATGCCGGCAAAATGGCCGGGGATGTGTTTGGCTATATCAGTAAGTCCGGTCTGGCATTGCTGACTTTTGTCA
>CAMPHB010000155.1 GCA_946885755.1 uncultured Methylophaga sp.
CGGGCATTCGACTGATCATAATCAGTCAAGAGCACGGTGCCGTTATCATTCTGGCTGGTTTGCATAACCTGCCAGACCTGATTACGGGCAAAACCATGTGCCGGCCGGCCATGACCGCTGGGATCATCACCAAACCAGGGCCAGCAAATCGGCACACCACCGCGAATGGCTCTGCCATCGTTATAGGCACTTTTCGGACTGAGAAACAAAATATCTTCACCGGTAGCTGCCGGTTTGAATGACAATACCTGCGCGCCATATGTGCAAATCTTTGCACTCGCGCTGGCCGTCTCAATGTTAATCATCACCGTGCCATTGGGGCCTTCGGCAAAAGTCAGTCTGTTATCCAGCGCAAATTGCTGGTTCAGAGATTCAGTGTCTTGCATGTTTTTGTGTCTTAAACAAAAAGACGGGCGCGATGCCCGTCTTTGGAAAGCTGTTAGTTAACAGCAGTTTTAGTGCTGATGACCACCTTCGCCGTGAACGTGACCATGCTCCAGTTCTTCCTGGGTTGCTTCACGGACTTCACGAATATTAACGTCAAAGTTCAGATGGACGCCAGCCAGCGGATGGTTGCCATCAACAGTGATGGTTTCTGTACCAACTTCGGTGACAGTAACCAGTACCGGACCTTGATCCGTTTCGGACTGGAATTGCATACCAACTTCAACTTTTTCAACACCGCTGAACAATTCTGCAGGCACTTCCTGTTTCAAGGCTTCATGGCGTTCGCCGTAGGCATTGGCAGGTTCGATGCTGGCTTTAACTTCGTCACCTGCTTCTTTGCCCAGCAGCGCATCTTCCAGACCCGGGATAATATTACCGGCACCATGCAGGTAAGCCAGCGGACCGGCACCTTCTGAGCTATCGATTACCTGGCCTTCATTGTTGGTGAGGGTGTAGTCGATAACGACCACGGTATTGTCTGCAACTTTCATAAATTCTCCTTACATGTGTTGGATAACAGCTGCAGCATAATCACTACAACTCAGCGCATCGACAGCGTTTGCTGCGGCCAAACCATCTTTGGCATGTTCGGCCGATACGCCGGAAACCGCTTTGTCAGCAGCTTCCAACCAGTCAAACTGCATGGCGCAATTCAACCAATATTTCTGATGATTTCAGGGATAACTGAACTAAAACGTAATTGCTACCGATAGCAAAAGTTTGATCCGGTAAACTAACTGGCAGAAACGCCCTAAAACTTACCCTGAAAAAATAAAGCCGCATTTTAGCATTATCTGAGTCCGCACTTCACCATGCCGAAACTAATCGCCTTTAATAAACCGTTTGATGTGCTCTGCCAGTTCACTGACAGTGATGGCCGGCAGACACTGAAAGATTTTATTGATGTGCCCGGCGTCTATGCCGCTGGCCGCTTGGATCGCGACAGTGAGGGGCTGTTATTACTGACCGATAATGGCCAGTGGCAACAGCAGATCGCCGACCCCAAACATAAAATGGCCAAAACCTACTGGGTACAGGTGGAAAATATTCCGGATGCTGTAGCGCTAAACCAGCTACAAAACGGCGTTCAACTTAAAGATGGCATCACGCTGCCCGCCCAAGCCAGATTAATTGATGAACCAGCAATCTGGCCGCGCAATCCACCGGTACGTTTCCGGCAATCTATTCCCACGCAGTGGCTGGAGCTGACCATCCGTGAAGGTAAAAACCGGCAAATACGGCGGATGACGGCGGCTGTTGGTCATCCGACATTAAGATTAATCCGCGTGGCTATCGGCCCGTGGACACTCAATGATTTATTACCGGGACAATCATACGAAATCACTGACAAGAGCATGCTAAAATGCGCTGATGATTTGGACACCCAGAACCACCGTCGCCGCAGTGATCGAGCAGGATCAAAAATTTCTGATGGTCGAGGAACGCATCGGCAGCGCCGTGCGTCTCAACCAGCCCGCCGGTCACCTCGAAGACAACGAAAGCCTGATTGATGCCGTCATTCGCGAAACTCGCGAAGAAACTGCCTGGCAATTTCTGCCCAAACAGTTAGTCGGCATTTATCGCTGGCGGCATGGTGCCTCGCAGGAAACCTATATCCGCTTTTGTTTTACCGGAGAATTAGGTGAATTTCTGGATACGCCGCTGGATCCGGATATTACCCAGGCCGTCTGGCTGGATGCCGATGCCATGCAACGCCGCGCGGCACGATTTCGCACACCGCTGGTGTGGCAATGCTGGCAGGATTATCTGGCAGGTAAACGCTACTCACTTGATTTACTGAACGAATAATATGTCACAAATGCAAAAAGTGGTCGTCGGCCTGTCCGGCGGTGTCGATTCTTCTGTGTCTGCCCTGCTGCTCAAACAGCACGGTTACGACGTCGAAGGCCTGTTTATGAAAAACTGGGTCGATTTTGCCGATGAGAGCGAATGCACCATCGAGGAAGATCGTAAAGACGCCATATCGGTTGCCGAAAAAGTCGGTGTGCCCTTCCATGAAGCCAATTTCGCCATGGAATACTGGGACTTTGTCTTTAAGCATTTTCTCGATGAATACAAAGCCGGCCGCACACCCAACCCCGATATTCTCTGCAACCGTGAAATCAAATTTAAGGCGTTTCTGGATCACGCCATGGAGTTGGGTGGTTACTTAATCGCCACCGGTCACTATGCCCGCGTCCGTGAAGTGAATGGCGAATTTCAGCTTTTGAAAGGCAAAGACAACAAAAAAGATCAGAGCTATTTTTTATACACGCTGGGTCAGCCGCAACTGTCGCGCACCCTGTTTCCGCTTGGTGAATTGCCGAAAACCGAAGTGCGTAAAATCGCCGAACAAGCCGGCTTTATCACCGCCGATAAAAAAGACAGTACCGGTATTTGTTTTATCGGCGAACGGCGTTTTCGGGAGTTTCTCAGCCGCTATATTCCGGCCCAGCCCGGTGAAATGCGTACCCCCGAAGGTGAACTGATTGGCGAACATGCCGGCCTGATGTATTACACGCTAGGCCAACGTCAGGGTCTTGGCATCGGCGGCCGGCCCAACAGTACCGGTGAGCCGTGGTTTGTCGCTGGCAAAGATATGGAAAAACGTATTTTGTATGTCGTTCAAGGTGAACATGACTGGCTTTACAGTGACAAGTTAACCGCCGAACAATTGTCCTGGGTAGCCGGCTACGAACCTGATTTCCCCTGCCACGCCGCAGCCAAAACCCGTTACCGGCAGCCGGATCAGCCCTGTGTTATTGATAAAAATGACAAGGGGCAGATCATCGTCAAATTTGATGATAAACAGCGCGCGGTGACACCTGGCCAGTCGGTAGTGTTTTATCAGGACGATATCTGTCTGGGCGGCGGCATTATTGTCGACAGCAATGCACCGGGCATCCACCCATGAGTCAGAGCAATCCCTACAAAGATCGGGTGATTGCGCTATCCGCCATTATGCAGGCGGTCACACTGGTGCAGCAGATAGCCGACAGTGGTCAGGTTGATAATGATGATTTCACCACCATGCTGAACAGCCTACTGGCAACGCAGGCAGCCAGCGCCACCGAAGTTTATGGTGATTTGCAAAATTTGCGGACCGGTTTGCTGCAATTTAATCAGCAATTGTCGAAGAAAAAATCGGCTCAGGACGTCATGCTATTACGCTATGCCATTGCGCTTTTGCACCTGGAACGCAAACTGGCCAAGCGGCCGGCGATGCTGGATTTGATCAGCCGTGAAATTGAACAAATTCCTCAGCAGATAGAATATTTCGGCAGTATTACCAGCCCGCAGGTAGTGGCACGTTTTGCCAATATTTATGAGCGCACGGTCAGTGAATTGACGCCGCGGGTGCAGGTCTATGGTGATGCCGGTTTTCTGCAACAGCCTGATAATGTCAACAAAGTGCGCGCCCTGTTGCTGGCCGGTATCCGTGCTGCCGTATTGTGGCGGCAAAAAGGCGGTAATCGCTGGCAGTTTATTTTTGCCAGCAACAAGTTACTGAATACCGGCGCGGAGTTGTATCAGGCTTTATAAACCACTTTTTTGGCTAGCTGCAGAAACATCGCAGTCGATAAACCGGCAGCGCCAAAAATCATACACATCACCACGATCTGATATTGCGCGGCAATCACCGGCGACACGCCCGATAAAATCTGCCCGGTCATCATGCCCGGTAACGACACCAAACCCACAGCCAGCATGGCATTGATTTGCGGAATAAATGCCGCCTGAAATGCCGCAGTGCGGGCTTCGCGGTAGTTATTTGTGTTTTTCAGCTCCACCACTAACCGTTCAATCGCCAGACTGACGCAGTTCATTGAATTGGCAAATATCATCCCGGCCAGCGGGATCATGTAACTGGGCTGAAACCACGGCTCCAGCACAATCACCCCTTGCGTGACCAAAGCTAACGTCAGGCCACCACCGAGCAGAATTGACGCAAATGCCCGGCTGAATAACGCTGTTCGATAAGTTTTAGCCGTATTTAAGGCGATCCAACTAGCGGCACTGACCATCACCAACATCACCAGCAGCACAATCCATGACTGCTCGGCGGCAAAAATCGTGCTGAGGATATAGCCGACCAGCAGCAGTTGCAGCAACATTCTGACTACCGAAATCAGCGCTTTTTTGCTGTCCAGCGACCAGCGCAGCAGCACCACAAACACCA
>CAMPHB010000156.1 GCA_946885755.1 uncultured Methylophaga sp.
GGACAGCCCGCTGCCAACCTATTTAGCACTGAGTTTCTTTGGCTTGTTGATTGGTCTTATGGTGGCAGGCGCGATTACCTTGCGGCCGGATCATGATCCACTGATTAATGAAACCATTGAAGCCAGCCATCATCAGCAATGGACAGTTATTGTGCAAACCGATGATCGTGATGCGGTACACAAGGCTAAAGAAATTCTGGAAACTGATGCGGTATCGGTGAAAGAAACCATCTAAAATACGCGACTCGAAAATGCTTTTTTCGCAACTGGTGACTCACCGGGTTTATTCTGAAAAAGCTAAGTGATTGATCTGTACAACGCTTAGAAAAAAATATTTTCTCAGCACCAAAATCATCCGATCTGGCGGATCTCGCAGCCCGTTTGGGCTGCGCCCGGATCCGGTCAAAGTTATCCACATATGATGCACAATTTATGTGCAACTTATCCTCTTGCTAAGGCTTCAAAAACACACTATCTTGTGGTTCAATCTCTTCACAACCACAATTTATTGTGGTTTGATGATTTCAGCCTCTACCACACAACGCAGGGATATTCTTATGGCGAGCGAAGCACAAACATACATCCAACCCTCCTCCGAAACCGGCTACAAAGTCATTCGTCGTAACGGCAAGGTCACCGACTTTGACAGCAGCAAGATCGCCGTGGCGATGACCAAGGCATTTTTGGCTGTCGAGGGCGACGCTGCCAAAAACAGCCGCCGTATTCACGAAACCGTTGCCGAACTGACGACGCAAGTCAGTGACAACCTGCTGCGCCGTCTTGATGATGGCGGTACCGTGCATATCGAAGATATTCAGGATCAGGTCGAACTGGTACTGATGCGTGCCGGCGAATACAAAATCGCCCGCTCTTATGTGGTCTATCGCGAGCAGCAAGCCCAAAAACGCGCCGAAGAAGAGAAAAAACACCCGCAACCTGCCAATGAGTCCACCCTGCATGTGACTTTGGCCGATGGCTCTCGCCAGCCATTGGATGTGGGTCGTTTGCGCAACCTCATCGACGAAGCCTGCGAAGGTCTGGCCGAAGTTGATAATGCTGCGATCCTGCGTGACACCCAGCGCAATATTTTTGATGGCGTTAAAGAAAAAGACGTCGAAAAAGCGCTGGTCATGGCGGCCCGTACTTTTATCGAAAAAGATCCGGCCTACAGCACACTGGCTGCCCGCCTGCTGATGGACAGTATCCGCCGTGAAGCCTTAAGTTTTGTGTTCAAAGCCCCTCGCCAGGCTTCACAACACGAAATGGCTGAGCAATACCCTGAATACTTTAAGGCTTACATCAAAACGGCTATCGAACATGAGCTGATTGACGGTGAACTGAACTGGTTTGATCTCGACAAACTGGGCCGCGCCCTGAAAGCCGAAAACGACTTCAGCTTTACCTACCTCGGCCTGCAAACACTGTATGACCGTTACTTTATTCACTATGACGGTACCCGTTTTGAATTGCCGCAAGCGTTTTATATGCGTGTTGCCATGGGTCTGGCCATTAACGAAATCGACCGTGAAGCCCGCGCCATTGAGTTCTACAACCTGCTGTCGTCTTTCGACTTTATGAGCTCAACGCCAACGCTGTTTAACTCAGGCACACTGCGCCCACAATTGTCTTCTTGCTACCTGACCACCGTGCCTGATGACTTGAGCGGTATTTACAGCGCCATGCGTGATAATGCCCTGCTCTCCAAATATGCCGGTGGCCTGGGTAATGACTGGACCCGTGTTCGCGGTCTGGGCGCGCATATCAAAGGCACCAATGGTAAATCACAAGGTGTGGTGCCATTCCTGAAAGTCGCTAACGACACCGCTGTCGCTGTTAACCAGGGTGGTAAACGTAAAGGTGCTGTGTGTGCGTATTTAGAAACCTGGCATATTGACGTTGAAGAGTTTCTGGATCTGCGTAAAAACACCGGTGATGATCGCCGCCGCACCCATGATATGAACACCGCCAACTGGATCCCGGATCTGTTCATGAAACGGGTGGCTGAAGAAGGCTCGTGGACACTGTTCTCACCAGAAGAAGTGCCGGATCTGCATGATCTGACCGGTCTGGCGTTTGAAAAAGCCTACAACGAATACGAAGCCAAAACCGAGCGCGGTGAAATCCGTAACTTCAAAACCATGCCCGCCATTGATCTGTGGCGCAAAATGCTCGGCATGCTGTTTGAAACCGGCCATCCATGGGTGACTTTCAAAGATCCATGTAACCTGCGCAGCCCGCAGCAACACGTTGGCGTCGTCCACAGCTCTAACCTGTGTACCGAAATCACGCTGAATACCTCTGATCAGGAAATCGCCGTTTGTAACCTTGGCTCGATCAACATGGTTAAGCACGTCGACGAAAACGGCAAACTGGACAAAGAAAAGCTGCAAAAAACTGTCCGCACTGCCATGCGTATGCTCGATAACGTTATCGAATACAACTATTACAGTGTGCCGCAAGCGCGCCACTCTAACCTGCTGCACCGTCCGGTAGGCTTAGGCATCATGGGCTTCCAGGATGCGCTGTATAAACTGCGCCTGCCGTATGCCTCTGAAGAAGCCGTTACCTTTGCTGATGAATCCATGGAAGCCGTTGGCTACTATGCGATCGAAGCCTCATCTGATTTGGCGGCCGAACGCGGCAAATACAAATCATACGAAGGCAGCTTGTGGAGCAAAGGCATTCTGCCGATTGATTCCATCAAAATCCTTAAAGAAGCCCGCGGCGAATATTTGCAACAAGACGAAAGCCAAACGCTGGATTGGGATGCATTGCGTGACAAAGTTAAACGTCAGGGCATGCGTAACTCTAACACCATGGCGATTGCCCCGACCGCGACGATTTCCAATATCTGCGGTGTCAGCCAGTCGATTGAGCCGACTTACCAAAACCTGTTTGTGAAATCGAACCTCTCAGGTGAGTTCACCGTTATCAACCCGTACATGGTTGAAGACTTAAAAGCACGTGGCCTGTGGGATGAAGTCATGATCAATGACCTCAAATACTACGATGGCAGCCTGCAAGCCATTGACCGCGTACCAGCTGAACTCAAAGCGCTGTACACCACTGCGTTTGAAATGGATGCCCGCTGGTTGATCGAAGCCGCCTCACGCCGCCAGAAATGGCTGGATCAGGCACAAAGCCTCAACCTGTACATGGCTGAACCATCCGGTAAAAAAATGGACAACCTGTACAAACTGGCTTGGGTACGCGGCCTGAAAACCACCTATTACCTGCGCTCAATGGGCGCGACCGGTCAGGAAAAAACTTCAGCTGCACCGACGTCGACCAGCGCACCAAAACCGACTGCGCCACCGACCTTAAAACCGGTCAAAGCAACTGAAGAAGACTTTATTTCAGGTGAAGGACAAGACGCGCCAAAAGCCTGTTCAATCCTAGAACCCGACTGCGAGGCTTGCCAATAATGTTGAATTGGGACGATCCACTCGCCGAAAAAACGGCGAACGAGTACATTGACAGCGACGCGCCAGCCAAACCGGCGCAACAAGCGGCCAATGAAATTGATACCCCGGTACCGGAAAAAGCCGAGATCAGCGAACTACCGCTGACCAACGCTAAAGCCGTTAATGCCGATGACAAGCGTGTGGTGAATGGTCAGGCTGATATCAATCAGCTGGCCCCATTCAAATACCCGTGGGCATGGAATTACTTCCTTAATGCCAACAAAAACCACTGGACGCCGCTTGATATCAATATGGCGCAGGATGTGCACGACTACCGTCATAAACTAACGCTGGAAGAGCGCCATGTTTATGAAAACGTGCTCTCCTACCTGACCACCTCCGATATTCTCGCCATGCGTAATATCGGTCTGGCAGTCATGGAAAAAATGTCCGCGCCGGAATTGCAGATTTATCAGGCTCGTCAGGTTTACGAAGAAGCCCTGCATACCTGGACTTACCAGCACTGCATCGAAACGATTGGTCTGGATCAAAGCGAAATCTACAACCGCTACCGCGTGGTGCCGGAGATTTATCAAAAGATCAAACTGGCCAATGACCGTTTAGATACCGTGATGCGCAGCGATATCGACCTGCGTGACAAAGACGAACTGGAAAACTTCGTCATGTCGTATGCGTTTTTCGCCGGTATTTTTGAAGGCAGCTGGTTCTATAACGGTTTCAGCCCGATCTTTGCCCTGCAACGCCGTGGCCTGATGAAAGGCACCGGTGAGCAACTGCAATACATCATGCGTGATGAAGTCATGCATGCTTCGTTTGGTATTCGCGTTTGCAAGCAGATTATCAAAGAAGAAAACGTCAAACTGGATCCAGTGAAAATCCAGCGTATGTTTGAAGAAGCCGACGCTGCCGAAGCGACCTATGGTGGCTACATTCTGCGTGACCCGATTTTGGGTTACTCAAAAGAAGCCCATCACGGCCAATTCCGCTACACCGCTAACCGCCGCGCCAAACAGCTAGGCTTTGAAGAACCGTTCCCCGGTGCCGAAGCCACCCTGCGCTGGCTCGATGTACAGGCCAATATGCGTCAGGAGAAAAACTTCTTCGAAACCAAGGTCACCGAGTATCAAACCGGT
>CAMPHB010000157.1 GCA_946885755.1 uncultured Methylophaga sp.
ACTCAGTTTTGCTGTCAGAAACGGTGTTTTGCGCCTGCTCGGTTAATTGCTGAATGCTGGCATAGGCTTTACCATAATCACCGGCCGAAAACTGACGCAGTGCTTGTGCCTCCAGCGCTTGCAAATTATCGGCCCGCGCCTTGTCCCAGCGGGGCAGATCAATTTTTGCGAGTTGTGGTCTGAGTTCGTTTTCAAATACAGCAAACGCATCAATATAGGACTGTCTTAATAAGGCTTCATCTGTTGCAGATACTGCACCAGTTGTAGTCTCAGCTTCAGGCGCAGCTTCTTCAGCCGTGTTCTCAACTGACTTTGGCAGCGATGCCCAGATAATCAGGGCAAGGCCTGCCAGACTGATAAGCAACACCAGTAGTAGCGTTTTAAAAATATGCTGGCGTTTTGCCTGCTTGGCGGCGGCGATTTTATCGTTAATCATCGGGCTGGCTTACAGTTGCACGTCAGGTGTTGCTTCCAGCTGATACATCCGGTTTAAAAACGCCCGCCATTGCTGGAACTGGTCTTCAATATCACCGGTAAGTTCAACCGATTCTTCTTCGTAGGTCATGACCTGCGGGGCCATTTCCAGGTTAATTGACTCGCCCAGTTCATTGATCGCATCCTGATGAAACTTGGCTTCTTCTCTGGATTTAAAACCACTGCCTATCAACACCGCACCGCCAACGCCCCCGGCAATCACGGCCAGATCCCGGCCAATATTCTGCTCACCCGAGTTACCACTGACCGCTGCTGCGACGGCTGCCGCCACCAGCGCAACACCACCAAGGGTTTTTAAAATACTTTTGTTTCTGGCTTCTTTTTGCAGTTGTAACTCAGTGGCACTGGCTTCCTGCCAGGCAAGATAACTATCATCCATTCGCTCTGAAAACTGGCTATAGTTGGTTTGTAAATTATCAACAAATAACTGCTCTCGCACCCGAATCGATTTAACGCGCTCAAACATCGGATCGGCATTGCTGGGCAAGCCGACCAGCTTGATTTGTTTGCCACTGGTATCAAGATAATCACCAAAAGCGGCTTCACTGAAACTGCTGGCAAAGCGCAGATCGGCAATCGATTTAAGTTGCGTCAGATGGGTTTGCTGTTGTTTCATCAAGGCTTCGACAACCAGTAAGGCGGCCTCGTCAAAAGCGGGCTGGTAGGCATCTTTGCCCTCATTACGGGGATTTTTGTAAAAGCCTTCGCTGACTTCGTGTCCAATGGATTCGCTTAACCATTGTTTATTGCTGGCATCAATCGCTTTGAGCTCAAATTCAACTTCCAGACCATTCGACTCGACAATCTCTCCGACCAAATATAAGTCACCTGACGCCTCAGCATTCGGTGTGACGCGAACCGCGCCAAACATACCCGTGTCATCAAGTGCCTGTTTTAACTGATAAGCAAAGCGGTTGGCTTCAGCTCTTCTCAGCTCCGGCCAGATCCCTTCTTCTTCATAATTAGCTTCACTATCTGACAGCCCGGCAGAAAACACCGGGATCACGACATCAGGTTTTACGCCCTGATAGGTTTCTGCTTCGGTTTCATTGTAGGCAGATGACGGTTGTGGTCCGGTTTGCACAGCGCCAGTGTTACCGCCTGTGGTCGAGCAGCCGACCAGTACATAAAGAGAGATAAATAAATAAACCAACACTCTCAGCGGGGTTTTAACCAGTTCGTTATTCAGCAATTTTCAATCCTTTGTATTTGCGGTATTCATTCCAGAGTTTTTCACGAATTTCCGGATCTGTTTCATTCTCAGCAGCCAGCCGGATCTGTGCGGCCACGGCATCATCATTGTTAGCGGCAGGAATATCTTCCGGAATGGCGCCATTCTTGGCACTGACAGTTGCAGCGTCAATACCGGGCGGCTTTTCCAGCGCGTTTTCACCGGTAAATTGTTCGGCCGGTATTTCGGGATAGGTTTCTGCTGCTAGTGGCGCTTCGGTGCCTTGCATATTCTGACTGGCCGTTGCGGTATTTTCAGCCTCACCATTACCGCCAGCGGCACCAGAACCGGCATCTGCGCTGTTATCTGTCGCCGACGTCTGATTACTTAATTCGCAGGCCTCAAAACGATTAACTGAATCAATAAAAGCCTGATGCATCTTCGCCAGACGCTCCTCACGAGTCAGCGTTGGATCATCGACATAGCGAATCTCTGACTCACCACATTTTTCTTCAATATTGTGGGATGTATCAGCGGTCACCATCAACGGCAGCATCAGCCATAACCACAGAAAGCCTTTGATAAGGAAACTTGCTGTGGTTTTTGGGTTTACATGTCGCTCAAACGAAGGACTGAGATATGCCATTTGTTCCCCAGAAACGCTTTGGATAAAGGGCTAATACCCTGTGGCACTTGCCATTTACAATTTGTCAGCAGCACAGACGGATAAGTTTTCCAGGCAGCTATTTGCTTACCATTAAACCATACTAATGGATACGCCAAAAAGCAGGGGTGATTAAACAGTTTCGAGCGGTTTAATAGAGTTTTGAACAGGATTTCGGATTTGATAGCGCCGTAATATTGCGTTGAGAATAAAGAGGCGATGAAGCCCTAATCGGAACATCAACGCTCAAGCTCAATGCCAGCGATTTTTAAAGGACTAATATTTGGAAACAGATAAAGAATGGTACGCCTGGCAGGACTCGAACCTGCTACCCTCGGCTTAGAAGGCCGATGCTCTATCCGGATGAGCTACAGGCGCATTGTGTGTCTAAGCGAGGACAATGGATGAACTGAAAAGTGGTCGGGGCAGAGAGATTCGAACTCCCGACCCTCTGGTCCCAAACCAGATGCGCTACCAGACTGCGCTATGCCCCGACATTTCGAAGAACAGACATCCCCGAAGAAGGCGAAATAATACGCTGTCGCATTGATCGAGTCAACAAATCTTAGATAATTTTTGCCGTGTCTTACGCAACATGCGATCATAGTCGTTTTTATCGGCCGGACGTAAGAATGACAGCTCAAATCCTCGACGGTAAAGCGATTGCCGCTGACTTAAAACAAAAAATCAGAGCCGCGACGCAAATGCGTCTGGCCACCGGTAAACGGGCACCGGGTCTGGCCGTAGTACTTATCGGCAATAATCCTGCTTCTCAGGTTTATGTCAGCAACAAACGCAAAAGCTGCGAGGAAGTCGGTTTCAAATCCGTTTCCTATGATCTGCCAGCCGACACCTCAGAATCAGCGCTGCTGGCATTGATTGATAAGCTGAATCAGGATGATGAAATCGACGGTATTCTGGTGCAGTTACCACTGCCGGCACACATCAAAACTGATACCGTCATTGAGCACATTGTGCCGCATAAAGATGTCGATGGCTTTCACCCCTATAATATTGGTCGTCTGGCCCAGCGTATTCCCCTGCTGCGTCCTTGCACGCCCAAAGGGGTGATTACCATGCTCAAAGAAACCGGCATTGAGTTAAAGGGAATGGACGCGGTTGTAGTCGGCGCTTCGAATATTGTTGGCCGGCCAATGGGGCTTGAGTTATTACTG
This sequence comes from uncultured Methylophaga sp., assembly GCA_946885755.1. Next base: position 3,506 of record CAMPHB010000157.1, read on the forward strand.
GCTGGTTGCACCACTACCGTTTGTCACCGAATGACCAAAGATCTTGAAGGCCACGTGCGTCGTGCCGATATTTTAGTGGTGGCGGTTGGCAAACCTGATTTTATCCCCGGTGACTGGGTAAAAGCTGGTGCCATTGTGGTTGATGTAGGTATCAACCGGCTGGAAAATGGCAAACTCACAGGTGATGTTGAATTTGATAAAGCCGCCGAGAAAGCGTCCTGGATCACCCCGGTCCCTGGTGGTGTTGGCCCGATGACCGTCGCGACGCTACTGGAAAATACGTTGTATGCTGCAGAGCACTTGCATACCTAAAATAATCTGATTTCCAAGAGCCGCATCGGCACCGGACTCTCCCCCTCGGGAGAGTGCTGGGTGAGTAAATAAAGTTGTCATTCCCGTGCAGACGGGAATCTAATCCAAGCTTGGATCTGGGTCCCCGCCTGCGCGGGGGACGACGGGGTTTAGGACCGTGGCAAGCAGTTGATATGATTTTCCTCTCCAGTGGGACAGGATTAAGGTGAGGGGTTGCTAAAAACTAGGCACGCCGCCAGACTGTTTTGCCCGCTTCATCTTCCAGCACAATGCCCATTGCGGTCAGTTGATCACGGATTTCATCGGCTCTGGCCCAGTTTTTATCTGCCCGCGCTTTACTGCGTTCGGCGACCAGTGAATCGATAGAGTCATTTGTCACTGTTGCATCAGCTTTAAAACTACTCGCTGCACTTGCATGACCAGCAGCCTCAACGACCATCCCTCCTGTCTGAAGGAACGCATCGGCATCATGCTGCAAGATACCCAGCACTTTACCCATTGCACGTAGGAGACCAGCCAGATAAGCAGCTTTATCATTCTCTTCTGCTTCGCGAGATAGATTCAAGGCCTGACGAACATCACCTAATACCGACAAAGCCAGTGCACTATTAAAATCGTCATCCATAGCTTCGCGAAAACGCGGTGCAAATTCTGAATCTTCCTGCCAGTTCACATCAGCTGCTTTCACACCGCGCAGCGAGTGATAAAAACGGGTG
>CAMPHB010000158.1 GCA_946885755.1 uncultured Methylophaga sp.
ACGCGCATTATACGCTGTCAGCGGTGTCGGGTAACAGCGCTGTTTCGGCGTGTTATCCCTGAAAAGATGTTTCTTGCGTTCACCCCATGCACTATCATGATAGTTTTTTGCAACTGGATTTAAACCAACATGAAACTTCTTTATCGCCATCTGGCACCTTTATTTTTAGCTTCTTTTTCTCTGGCAGCTAACGCTGATGGCGGCAGCGCCCAGCCAAAAGTGAAACTTATCACCAATCACGGCGATATTGTCATTGCGCTCAATGCCGACAAAGCACCCAATACAGTCGCCAATTTCATTCAGTATGTCGAAGACGGTTTTTATAACGGCACCATTTTTCACCGTGTTATCGAGAACTTTATGATTCAGGGCGGCGGGTTTAACGAAGATTTTCAACAAAAAACCACGCAAAAGCCTATTAAAAATGAAGCTAATAATGGCCTCACCAATAAACGCGGCAGTATTGCCATGGCCCGTACCGGCGATCCGCACTCCGCTACCGCGCAGTTTTTTATTAATACTGTCGATAATAGTTTTCTAAATTTCCGCGCTGAAACTACCAGTGACTGGGGTTATGCGGTATTTGGTGAAGTTGTCGAAGGTATGGATGTAGTCGATAAGATCCGTAAAGTTGACACCACACTTCGCGGTCCTCATCAGGATGTACCGGCAGAAAATGTGGTCATCGAAAAAGCTGAAATAATCAAATAAGCCTGATGTCGGCGCTGTTTATTTCGGATCTGCATTTAAGTCCTGACCGGCCGGCGTTAACCCGGCTGGTCACAGATTTTTTATTAAATCAGCCACCGCTTGAATCACTGTATATCCTCGGCGATATTTTTAATACCTGGCTAGGTGATGATTTGGTATTGCCCGAATATCAGCCGTTTCTTGATGCGTTGAAACAACTCGGTCATCGCGGCACAAAACTGTATTTCATGGTCGGTAACCGCGATTTTATGCTCGGCAAAGATTTTGCCGCGTCGGTCGGCGCCGAATTATTGCCGGACCCGGTGGTGCATTATTTTGATGAAGTACCAGTTTTGCTGATGCATGGTGACAGTTTATGTACCGATGATGTCAGTTATCAGCGTTATCGCAAAGTGGTCAGAAACTCATTTTTACAGTGGTTTTTTTTACGATTGCCGCTACGGTTTCGCCAACATATTTCTGATCAGATAAAAGCCAAAAGCAAGGTCAAAAAACGCGGCAAAACCATTGCGATCATGGATGTTAACCAACAGGCTGTAGAGCAGGTCATGTCTGCTCATGAGGTCTCAATCATGATCCATGGCCATACCCACCGACCGGCGATTCATGATTTACAGGTTAATGACCAAAATGCCCATCGTATTGTGCTCGGCGACTGGCATACTTCACCGAGCTTTCTAATGTTATCGGCCGGAAAATTCCAGCTAATTGATGGCCGTCTTGATAACGGTGAGCAGACGTTTACTGCGTTTGCTTAGCGTTTTCGTCGAGAATTTCCCGCAGCCGTTTTGGCGGTACATAACCCGGCAACATCTGACCATTTTCCAAAAATAATGCTGGCGTGCCTTCAACACCCAGGCGCTGGCCGGTTTCAAACTGGGCAATTACCGGGTTGTCTTCACAAACTTTGGCATCTTTGATTTCCCGCTCGGCTTTGGCGTCGGTCATCGCCTGCTGTTTATCTTTAGCACACCAGACTTGTACCAGTTTTTTGGCCGATTCAGACTCCACACCGGCGCGCGGAAATGCCATATAACGAATGCCGATCCCCTGTTTATTGTACTCATCGATTTCTTCGTGCAGCTTACGACAATAAGCACAATCGACATCGGTAAAAACGGTCAGCATATAGTCCGGATTTTCTGGTGCAAAGATAATTAAGTCTTCTGATTTTTGTCGGGCGAGAATATCGCTTTTAATTTCCAGCTCACGGCTCTGAGTCAGGTTTTCGCGGCTTTCCAGCGACAACACATTACCCTGGATCAGATATTTGCCATCCGTTGTGAAGTAGTAAACCCGGTCATTAATAACCGCTTCAAACAAACCGCTATTGCCAAGTTCTGTTAACGATTGTAACTGCATATCCGGCATTTCTTTTTGCAGTTCAGCACGCAGCGCTTTGCCCGCATCCGATTCCTGCGCATAAACACTGGCAGCGCCAAACATAAGTAAGGCCAGACAAACCATTCGGGTGAAGTTCATTAATGTTCTCTTAATCGCGGAAATTATTAAATTGCAGCGGCATTTCAATACTGTCTTCGGCTCGCAGCATAGCGATAATTTGCTGCAGCTCATCACGTTTTTTGCCGGTGACCCGGACACTGTCACCTTGTACTGCCGCCTGAACTTTGATTTTGCTGTCTTTGATAAGTTTGACGATTTTACGGCTGACATCTTTATCCAGCCCCTCACGGATCATCACATCCTGTTTACGCAGTTTGCCATCGCCTTTAGGATCTTTAACCTCAAGACATTTGACATCAATACTGCGTTTAGCAAGCTTCAGACGCAAAATATCCAATAACTGCTCCAGTTGAAAATCGCTGTCTGCATACATGGTGAGCAATTTTTCAGACTGCTCGACACGAGCGTCAGTTCCGCGAAAATCAAAGCGTGTGGAAAGTTCTCGATTGGCCTGATCAACTGCATTAGTCAGTTCGTGTTTATCAACTTCCGAGACAATATCAAAAGCAGGCATGACTGCTCCTTAACGGTAAAAATTAGCGGCAAAGTGTAACACGCAAAATATGCTAGCTGCGCGGATGAAACTGGCTGTGCAGGCTTTGTAATCGGGCTTTAGCAATGTGGGTATAGATTTGCGTCGTTGATAAGTCGCTATGACCGAGTAGTAATTGCACTACCCGTAAATCAGCACCGTGATTCAAGAGATGCGTGGCAAACGCATGCCGCAAAGTATGCGGTGACAGCGGTTTATCAATACTAGCCTGCGCCGCATAACGTTTGATAATGTGCCAGAAAGCCTGCCGGGTCATCGCCGCACCGCGCCGGGTCGGAAATAAATCTTCAGTGGCATGGCCGTAAATCAGCTGCGGCCGGCTTTCCAGCAAATATTGCTGACAGTAATCCAGTGCCGTTTCGCCGAGCGGCACCAGCCGTTCTTTATTGCCTTTTCCAATACAGCGAATAAGCCCCTGTCGCATATTCAGTTGCTCTAACTTCAGGCCAACCAGCTCCGAAACCCGCAGACCTGTGGCATATAGCACTTCCAGCATGGTGCGATCCCGCAGGCCCAGCATCGTATAAATATCTGGTTGTGCCAGTAAATCCTCAACATCCTGCTCCGATAAGGTATCGGGTAGATGTTTGCCTAAGCGCGGTGATTCCAGCATAGCGGTGGGATCGGATTCGCGCAGCCCTTCACGGCATAGATAACGGTAATAGCGTCGTAAACTAGAAATCAGCCTGGCATCACTGGTTTTTTTTCGACCATTGCGCAGCCTTGTCACCAGATAAGCTTCGATATGCTGTCGTTCGGCAGCGGGTAAACCTACATCCTGTTTTTGTAGCCAGGCCGCAAATGCCAGTAAATCGCGCTGATAAGCCGCCAGCGTGTTTTTGCTTAAACCCGACTCCAGCCACAGACTATCCAGAAATGGCTGCAGATAGGCAGGCAGTGGCGATGAATCAGCGATATGACGATCAGACATGGGCAGATTTTAGCAGCTTGACCGGATAAATTTCGGGCCAAAAAAAAGGACCGCCGAAGCAGTCCTTAATTTCATAATCACTGGCGTGATTACAATTTTTCTTTGATACGTGCTGCTTTACCAGTCAGATCACGCAGATAGTACAGTTTGGCACGGCGCACATCACCACGACGTTTCACTTCAACGCTGGCAATCGTTGGGCTGTGTGTTTGGAAAACACGCTCAACACCAACACCGCTGGAAATTTTACGCACGGTGAATGCAGAGTGCAGACCACGGTTACGTTTGGCAATAACCAGACCTTCGAACGCCTGTTCACGCTCACGGTCGCCTTCTTTGATTTTTACTTTAACGACCACGGTATCGCCGGCACCAAATTCCGGAATATCGCTTCTCAGTTGTTCAGCGTTCAGCTGTTCGATAATGTTGCTCATTGTTGTCTCCCCACTAATCCTAATCCTGCCCGCGCTCGGCAATAAATTCTTCCAATAAAGCTGCCTGTTCTTTATCCAGCGTTTTCGCTGTCAATAAATCAGGTCGCCGTAACCATGTTCGCCCGAGGGCCTGCTTCAGGCGCCACTTGCGTATCGCTTCATGATCACCGCCGAGTAATACTGACGGGACCGTTTCATTCTCTAATGTTTCAGGCCGTGTGTAGTGTGGATGATCCAACAAACCATCCATAAAAGAATCCTGCTCTGCGGATTCTGCATCACCCAACACACCCGGCAGCAATCGGGCAATGCCATCAATTAGCACCATCGCCGGCAATTCGCCACCACTGAGAACATAGTCACCAATCGACCATTCCTCATCAACCTGCTGCTGTATCAGCCGTTCGTCTATACCTTCATAAC
>CAMPHB010000159.1 GCA_946885755.1 uncultured Methylophaga sp.
GGCCAGAACAGCACCGGAAATCCGCGCAGCAGCTTCCACCCGCCTGCTGAATGCACAACCTTTATTAAGGCAGCTTGATAAACTCATCAAACAACAACAAAAACTCAGCAGCATCGAAAAACAGTTACTCAAGCAGGCAATCCCGCAATTAAACGGCAGTTATGAACGCCGCTGTGATCGTCTAACGTTGCCTGAACCAAGAACCGTTGGTATCAATTATGGTCTTAAAGCTGTCCATGTTTTGTTAAGTGCTGACGTGCCAGCACCGCAACAGCAATGGGCGTTACTCAATGAAGCCAGTGAGGGTGTCATGCTGACCCGTAACACGGCAGATTGTAAAAATATTTACATTGGCGATTTACTGGCAGTCAGTGAGTCGCCATTACTACCGCGGCTTGGCGTGGTAAGGTGGTTACATATTGGCCCGGATCAAACTCAGCTCGGACTGGCATTACTGGCAGGAGATGTCACTGCCGGATTTTGTACGCCGGATGGCGAGGCTGAAAAACGTATGGCTTTGTTTTTAGCCGATATGGAAAAGCCCTGCCTTGTTTGCGAAAAAGGCTTGTTCAGCCCGAAACGAAAGTTACGTTTAAAAGCGGGCGATGAAGCCCAACTTATAGAAGCTCAACAGCTACACGACACTACTCTCGATTACGATTATTTCAGTTATAAAGTCCTGAAAATTTCGTGATCCGGCCACCATGGCTTATCATGTTTTCAGGATTTTTCAGCACAGGATTTGACTATGCGCACCCTCATCAAAGTTATCGTCATTGTTTTGGTTTTGGCCGTTGCCGCCCTTGCCGCTATACCGTTTGTTGTTGATCCAAACGATTACAAAGATGAAATCGCCACACAGGTTGAAAAAGCAACCGGCCGGCAATTGACGATACAGGGTGATATTGGCTTATCAGTATTTCCATGGATCGCACTGGAACTTGGTCAGCTGTCGCTGAGCAATGCCAGTGGTTTTAAAGCTGATAGCTTTGCTCAGGTAAACAGCGCACAAATTCGCATTAAATTATTGCCCTTACTGAAAAAAGAGTTGGAAATGGACACCGTCATTCTTGATGGTCTGGTGCTGAATCTTGAAACCGATAAAGACGGCAACACCAACTGGCAGGATTTGGCCAAACCAGATGCCGAAGCTGCAGCAGAGATAAAAGAAGCTGCCCCGGAATCTGCCCAGGATGCACCGCCGGCATTAGCCGCTATCAGCATTGCCGGTGTGCAGCTCAGCAATGCCAACATTCTCTGGTCTGATGCCAGTAAAGGTGAAAATTACCAGCTGCGTAACTTAAATCTGGACACCGATCCGCTGGTGCCGGGTGAACCGACCGCGTTGCAAATGAATTTTGATCTGATAAGCGCCAAACCGGAAGCCAAAGCCCATGTGACGCTGGACACTCAATTGATGGTCAATATTGAGAAACAGCAATACCAGCTCACTGACTTAAAACTGACTACGCTGGCAGAAGGTAAAGAACTGCCCATCGACAAAGCCAATGTAACGCTGAATGCTGACATTACCGCCGATATGGCTCGTGAGCTGATTACTTTGCGCGAGTTTTCTGTCGACACGATTGCCAGTAACGCAGACCAGGAAATCGCCGCCGAACTCACCGGTGAAGTGGATGCCAATCTGGGTAGCCAGTTATATACCGTTAAAGATCTGTCTGTCGACGGCAATGTCACTGCGCCAGCTTTGCCCGGTGGTAAGGCGGCATTGAAATTAAGCGCCGATCTCAGTGCTAATCTCGCCAAACAAACGCTGTCGTTGGCTGACTTAGCTGTGCAACTGCAGGATCTGATGCTCAGCGGCAACATTGATGCCCGCGATATTCTGGCTGAAAAACCAGCCTTTAATGGCAACATTCAAATCAAACCGTTTAACCTGCGTAAGCTGGCCAGCGATATGCAGATTGAACTGCCGGAAATGGCCGATACCAGTACCTTGGAAAATGTGGCTCTGCAAAGCCAGCTGGAAGGTTCCAATAATCATATCAATGCCAAAGATCTGCAACTGACGTTAGACCAAAGCCAGCTGACCGGCCAGTTTGCGGTACAAAACTTCGCCAAACCCGGTTTCCGGTTTGATCTAACGCTGGATGAAATTGATGCCGACAGGTATCTGCCGCCAGTTAAAGAAAAAACCGAACAGCAAGCAGCCCCTCCGGCCAGTGCCGCTGCAGGCGGTGCCAGTGAATTACCACTTGATACCTTGCGGTCTATTGATGCCAAAGGCAGCCTGAAAATCGGCAAACTTAAAGCCAGCGGTATTACCAGTGAAAATGTACTGGTCACTATTGATGCGGCAGATGGCCTGATTAAACTCAATCCAATGCAAGCTGATTTGTATCAGGGTAAATATCGTGGCAACGTCAATCTTGATGCCCGAGGTGATGCACTGAAACTGGCGATTGATGAACGTTTAGAAGGTATTCAGGCCGGTCCTTTGTTAAAAGATCTGACCGGTGATGACAAAATCTCCGGTAAAGCTGATGCCAGTATTAAACTAAATGGCAGCGGTAGAGACATTGATGCCATCAAACAAACACTGGCCGGTAACGGTAATTTTGCGTTTACCGATGGTGCGCTGAAAGGGATCAATATCGCCGAAATCATTCGTAAAGCCAAAGCCGCGCTGCGCGGTGAAAAACTGGCTGATACGGGGGCACCGGAATCGACTGATTTCAGTTCTCTGAGCGGCTCGTTTACGGCTAATAACGGCGTTATCAATAACGATGATTTAGAAATGATGTCACCGCTGCTGCGCGTTAACGGTAAAGGTAATGCCAGCCTGCCAAAGGAAACCTTAGATTACGGCCTGCGCGTATCTATTGTCGGTACGTCCAAAGGACAGGGCGGCAAAGAGCTGGAAGAACTCAAAGGCGTCACTATTCCTATCAAAATCACCGGTACTTTCAGTGAACCTAAACCCAGTGTTGATTTAGCGGCGATCGTTAAAGAACAAGCGACCGGTGAGTTGAAAGCCAAAGCGGAAGAAAAGCTTAAAGAAGAACTGGGTGATGATTTAGGCGGTTTATTAAGCGGTGCATTGGGCGGCAAAAAAGCGACCGATGACGAAGCCGCTGCCGATGCTGAAAGCACCGAACCTGCCACCGCTGATGAAACGACAGAACCAGCAGCTGAAGAAGCCCCCACTGAAGAAAAATCTGCTGAAGATCAGCTTAAAGAAGATGTTAAAGAAAAATTAAAAGGTTTTTTCTGATTTGCCTGACACTGCCGCAGCATTACGCTGCGGCAACAGCCTAATGATAGTTGACCAGCGCTTTAGCGAAAGACTGCTTGAGTGGTTTGATAACCACGGCCGTAAGAACCTGCCGTGGCAACAACCGGCTTCACCCTATCGGGTCTGGTTGTCTGAAATCATGCTGCAGCAAACCCAGGTCAGTACAGTTATTGACTATTTTCAGCGTTTTATCGATCGGTTTCCGGATGTGCCAACATTGGCAGCGGCCAGCGTAGATGAGGTGCTGCAATACTGGGCAGGACTCGGATATTACGCCCGGGGCCGTAACCTGCATAAGGCCGCACAACTGATGGCCGAAAATCACCAGTCCCAGGTACCGGCTGATTTTCAGGCACTACTGGAACTGCCGGGTATTGGCCGCTCCACCGCTGGCGCAATTATGGCGCTGGCGTTTAAACAACGCTATCCAATTCTGGATGGCAATGTGAAACGTGTTTTAGCACGTTTTACTGCCGAATCACGCTGGCCCGGCGACAAACAAACCGAAGTTGATTTATGGCAACTGGCAACACAACTGCTGCCTGAAAAACGCATCAATGATTACATTCAGGCGCAAATGGACCTGGGCGCGACACTCTGTACTCGTAGCAAACCTCGCTGTAACGACTGTCCGTTAAACGAAGATTGTCAGGCGTATCTTGCCGGTACGCCGACCGCTTATCCTGTCAGCAAACCGAAAAAAGCCATTCCCCACAAACAAATCCGCTGGCTGCTTTACCACCACGATGGACAATTATTAATGGAAAAACGTCCGGCCACCGGGATCTGGGGCGGCTTATGGAGTTTTCCGGAAATGGCCGCTGAGGCAGAACTCAGCCATTTGCTGACGGATAACAATATTGCTGATCTGCAAATCCTTGATGATATTCGCCATGCTTTTACCCATTACCGGTTGACGATTACACCGCTGCTTATCGAGCTTAATCAGGTAAATTCGGTTATCCGCGACACGGATCAACAGTGCTGGGTTAAAATAGATGACACGGCTTCGCTGGGCCTGCCGGCACCGGCGAAATCACTGATACAAAAATTAGCACGAGGTTTTTAATGGCACGCACGATACATTGCATCAAACTTAATAAAGAAGCTGAAGGCATGGACTTCCCGCCCTACCCCGGCGAGCTTGGCAAACAATTGTGGGAGTCGGTCTCCAAAGAAGCCTGGCAAATGTGGCTCAGCCAGCAAACAATGCTGATTAATGAATACCGCCTGTCTCTGGCTGATCCGAAA
>CAMPHB010000160.1 GCA_946885755.1 uncultured Methylophaga sp.
GATTAAAGATGAAAAACTGCGTGCCAAAGCACAAAAACTACAAGGTAAAGAAAAAGGTTTCACGCTGCTGGAACTGTTGATTGTCATTACCCTGATTGCCATTCTGGCAACCGGTGCATTGATTGCTTATGAAAATGTTGGTGACAATGCAGAATCTGCGGCTGCCGCCAACAGTGCAGCTACCATCGATAGAGCTATTCGTACCTTCAGAGCAGTAGATGGTGCGTATCCTAATCAGTGGGATAATTTGGTTTTGACAGGCAGTGCATCAGCAATTCCATTTTTACCAGTTGCTGCAGAATCGTTTCTTGGTGCATGGCAGACATCTCAAGCTACAAGTGCGTCTCTCGCAGGTGCATTAGGACGTGCTGGTATTACTGAACTACAAAGCATTTATGGTGGACCGTTGCCTGATGGTGTTTCACCTAACCGCGCGCATAATGAGAGTACTTTCCCGGCAGTTGGAACAGCTTCGGGTGCTTCAGAGTTTGAGCTTTTTGAAGATGGCGTTGTTGGAGATATTCCTGGCTTTATTTCGGTACTGCCAAACGCTGCTTGTAGTTTTGAAGGCTATCCAACTACAACACTTGCAGGTAATGACTTTGTAGCTACTACTGGTGCAAGCAATGGTATCCAAAATAGTTATGCTGATGTACTGGAGGGTGATGAGTGTCACGCTGTAGTTGCAATTGGTTTTGGTGGTGACGCGGCTGCTTCAACAGCCTTGAGTAATGTCGCGATTGCTCAGTCACCAACATATTCTCGTCGTGGTGTTGTTAATCCATCTGAAGAATATGCTCGTTTTATTGGTTTGTTCTTGGTTGGCACTGAAAGCACTCCACAACAGTTTGAATACTTAGAGCAAGCTAAACTGCTTGCAGTTATCGCTACTGATGGAGAAAACATCGACTCACTTAATGCTCTTGCAGCTCAGGGTAATCCAGAGTCAGGTGATGACGATTAATCGCTAGCTAGTTGATCGAGTATTTGAAAGGGCGGGCTTTGCCCGCCCTTTCTTTTCACAGAACGTTGCGACAATACCTCAAATATTCTCAGAACGTTTTGTATGAACAGGATGACATGCAGCGGCAGGGCCGGTGTTTCGAAAGACACCGGATAACAACTTAAATCGGAAACAAGTAAATGCGGTGTTTATTGTTTAACCGACAACATTTTTGTCAGCCTGAAAATCGGCCCCAGTCCGGTTTTACCCTGATTGAATTGCTGCTGATTATCGTTTTACTCGGCGTGCTGGCCGTGGCGGCTATCAATGCTTTTGAAGGCAATGAAGATCAAGGCCGCTTGAATATCACCAGGCTGGAGATGGCCGAGTTGCAAAAAGCGCTCTTGCAATTTCGCCGTGATAATCGCGAATTACCTTGTCGTGTTTACCGGGCCGGTGAATACAATCCGTTTGATTTTGAAAATGCCTACGGTAATCAATTTAGCGATAGTTATGTTTTTCCGCCTGATACGGATAGAGAGGACTGGCAAGCGTGGTGTCAAGACCCAGCTGATTCAGGGGGGACAGGAAAAGCCAGTCATGCCTTATTGATGTTAAATGTTTTTCCTTATGATGCTGAGGCACATAATTCGTTATTCTGGGATCGAACTAGGCAGACAGGTTGGAATGGCCCTTATATCTCGAAAGAAGCTTTGTCTGACGGTTGGGGCAATCGTTACCGCTTACTTAACCCCGAGTTGGACTACAACCAAACTGTGTATTGTCAGGAACATGCGACTGCAACGGGTCAACTGGCTATAGACGGGACAACAGGCCTCTATAATTGCCAGTCGGTCACAGAAGGCACTTTACCGACCGACTATATTATTCCGGGCAACATTGTGCGTTTGGTCAGTACTGGTGAAAATGGCATCTTGGAAAGCGCCAGTGATGCCTATGACCTGGCTAATGATGATATTTGTGTCCCCCCTGCAAATAGTGATGATCTGATCTTGTGTCTGTTGCAGTAATCCAGCTATGACTACGCGGGCACCGACCTCATCTCTCAACAAGCCTCTCGGTTTTACACTACTGGAACTGGTTCTGGTGTTGTTTTTGATAGGGCTTTTAGCTTCGGCGGGTTTGCTATTTACGCAGAATATTGAAGATCAGGCACAGTTTGATGAAACCCAACGACGCTTGGAATTAATCCGTAAAGCAATCATTCAGGCTGGCGATCGAACGGTAAATGGCCAGCCTGAACTAACGGGTTTTGTTGTCGACAATGGCCGCTTGCCTTATTGTCTGGCGGAATTAACGGGACCAGAACTGGCTTTTCTGCCAACGATTGCGGTTAGCGGCGCAGCGTTTTATCCATCACCTTGCTCAAGTAATACAAATTTACTATTGCCGGTGGCCAACACTTCACCAGAAGGTATTCGCTATGGCTGGCAGGGGCCCTATATTCAGGTACCGGCTGTTGATTCACGGCCCGGTAGTTTTGCAGGTTTTAACCGGCCATTTCGTGATGGTTATAACAATGACCTGTTGATCGAGGATTTTCCGACACTCAATTATGGCTGGATCTGGACACTAGCAGCATCGCAGACTGCACCGCCGTTTGATGCTGGCGATCTGATTGATATTTACGATAGCGCTTATGATCCGGAGACTGATCCGGCACCCGCTTATCTGACAGTGCAAAGTCTCGGTTACGATCCGGTGCTGGACAGTGACAATACACCACTGGATGCGATTAATGATTTTCTGGTGCGTTCAGATGATTGGCTATACAGCGGTGGATTTGCTGTTCAGTTTGTGAATACCTCGGCTGTCAGTGCCATTGAAAACTGGGATCAAATTAACCCGGATGAATGGCAATTTACCCTCACGAAAAACATCTCCGGCGTGCCGGCACAAATTGATGCTGTTGATATCAGCTTTACCCCTGCAACTTCCAGTCTTAGCCCTGGCGAAATGCAGCAATACGCCGTCGATCTCGGTATGGATCCCGCGCCTGTCCCTGTTGGTTATTACCGTGTCGAAGTGCGCTGTGTGGATATAGACGGTGATTGTCCGGAGATGGCCAGTCAACCGTTCACGATAAGTATTTTGCCGCGGCAACAAATTGCGCCTATTCGTTGGAATATTCAACCACAATGAACCTGAATCAAATTACAGAAAAACTCCAACAACTCAAGCAGAAATCATTGCTGGTCTGCGAATGGGATGCTCGGGTGTTGCGTGGTTATGTATTTGGCCGTAAGGGCAAAAAATTACAGGTTACCGCACAGGCCGAAGCCGAACATTTAAACCCGGCTGAAGCGCTTGAATATATTTTGGCCTCACTAAAACAGCAGGGCTGGCAGGGCAAACAAACGATTGTTCTGACACCCTCAGCCATGAGCGCGATGGTGGAATTGCCGGTATCGCCGAAAAATCCCAAACCGATTGATCAAATGCATGAGCTGGTGCGTTGGGAAGTCGAGCCCTTATTGATGCAACATCAATCACAATGGACGCTGGGTTTTTTGCTGGAAAGTTATGGCTTTATCAGCGCTGAGCAAGCCAATGAAATTCAGGAGACACAAAAGAAACAAACTCAGAGTCTGGGCGCGCCTCGCGGTCCGGAACGGCCTGCGTCAAAACGGTTTGGTGAGCTTGCACTGGAGTTTGGTTATGTGACTCGTGAACAAGTGCAATCATTGTTTGTAGTGCAGGACTGGCTGCGTAGCGAAGAAGACGAAGTTCTGTGTGGCTGGTCTCCTCAGGGAGAGGTTGAAGACGCGCCGGGTGTTTGGAACTGGCTCGTCACGGCATGTTATGCGTCGACACTGCATAAATGGCAGGAACTCTGCGAAGACAATGGCCTGCAGTTAGCAGGGCTGATGCCTTCAACCGGTAACAGCCTGGCTTTACTGGAGCAGGCGGATAAATCTTCAATTATCCTTGAAAGCAATGCACTGACGACCACGGCACTTCGTTTGCACCGGCAAAATGTTATTGCTGTGCATCATCATGTTAATCGTGGTGAATCGATGCTGGATGCCATTCTTGAGGTTTATCACAGCGAAAATATCAGCCAGAATCCGGCGATATCACTGGCTTGCCCAGCAGAACAGTTGCCGCAGCTGCAGGAAACGCTTAAAGCAGCCATCGGGCATGAAGTGAATGTGCTACCTGAAAATAACCCAGAGGCGATTTCACCGGGCGCATTGGCAGCAGCAGGTTATTTTTTTAATACCAAAGGTGGCAAACGTATTAGCCTTGTGCGTCAGGGGGGGCCCTTACCACCCCCATTACAACGACAGGAAAATCAGGCTGCTATTTTATTTGTCGGCATTATTTTCCTGATCCTGTTAGCTGAGTCTTTCACCTACTTTCAACACAGCGCGATCAGTGCAGAAAAAGCTGAAATAGATGCTCGTGCAAAAGTGCTTGATGATGCTATCGCGCGGATCAATGCCCAGCGTGCAGAGATAGATAAACGCAAAGCCGAACTGGAAACGCAACAGCAAAACCAACGACGTATGGAATCACGACTGGCTTTTTTCGGCGAAGAAA
>CAMPHB010000161.1 GCA_946885755.1 uncultured Methylophaga sp.
GCTCGCGTTGGTCGAATGTTGTTGACTACAATTACGTCTCGGATCGTAATTATCTGGAAGACTTCAGCGGCAACCTGAGTCTCAGCAGTACCACCCATTTACGACGGATGGCACGGGTCAATTATAGCGGTGATATTTGGCGGTTTGGCGCGATGGCGCAGGGTTTTCAGACCTTGTTTGTTGATGTGGCAGAGCCGTATCAGCAATTGCCACAATTAACGCTGCGCGGTTTTTTACCGGACCAGGCGCTGGGGCTGACTTATGAACTGGAAAGTGAGTTCACTGCATTTGACAGCAATGAACGAGTGACCGGCCAGCGGTTTGATATGGAGCCGTCTATCAGCCTGCCGTGGGGCAATCCCGGTGCTTTTGTGACGCCGCGGGTTGCGCTTAAACAAACTAATTACTCGCTGGATAATCTGGACCGTCAGCCGCAATTTGAAGAAAGCTCAATCAGCCGCACCGTCCCCATCCTCAGCATGGATAGTGGCTTGGTATTTGAGCGGCCACTCAAGTTTGCCGGCAATGATTTTATTCAGACGCTGGAACCGCGGGCCTTCTATTTGTATATTCCAGAACGGGATCAGGATGATATCCCATTGTTCGATACCAATCTGCGTACTTTTACCATGGGCAGTTTGTTCAGCCATGATCGCTTTACCGGACCGGATCGGGTAGGGGATGCCAATCAGCTGACACTGGCATTAACCAACCGGATCATTGATGAAGAAACAGGGCGGGAGCGGCTGTCGCTGACATTCGGGCAGATTCAGTATTTTGCTAATCGTAATGTCACTTTGCGTCGTAATCAGGCAGATGAAGAGCGCAGTGACTCTGATTACATTGCGGAAGTGATTGCCCATATCACGGAAAACTGGACGGCCTCCGGTCAGATCCAATGGGATCCGGATAATAACCGTACCTCTGTGGGGACAACGCAGCTGCGTTATCGTGGCGATAACGGCGGTATTTTTAATGTGTCGCACCGCTATCGGCGCGAAGGTGAACTCGACACGCAGTTCAGTAATATTATTGGTCTGGAACAGGTGGATATTTCGGCCAGCCTGCCGATTAATGATACCTGGAGTGTGATTGGCCGTTATTACCGCTCGCTGGACGATCAGCGCACACTGGAAACACTTGCCGGCTTTGAATATAACAGCTGCTGCTGGGCAACCCGGTTTGTGTTCCGTGACTATATAAATGATATCAACAGTGATGATCGCAATACGGCATTTTTTATTGAAATTCAGCTCAAAGGCCTGGGCAGCTTTGGTAACAAAACCGATAACCTGTTGCAGGAGAGCATAATCGGCTACGAATAAGCTCAACTTTCGGTATGATGTTCGGTCAAATTATGTGATGTATATCGCACGCCGCGATAAGTTAGCTATCGCAATGCATTTAAATCTGCAATCCAAAACGGAGTACAGTATTTTTCATGATTAAGTATGTAATCGCCGGTTTGTTGTTTGCCGGCAGTGTCTGGGCTGCACCACTGGATCGAATCATCGCCGTTGTAAACGAGGATGTAATACTGGAAAGTGAACTGCAGGAAATGACGCAAACAGTGCGTCAGCAAATTCGGCAGCGTGAGGGCGCGATGCCTTCTTCAGACGTTTTGCGCCGGCAGGTATTGGAACGTTTGATTATGCAGCGTATTCAACTACAACGTGCTGACCAGACCGGTGTTAGGGTGGCAGACGATGCGCTGAATGCGGCATTGGCACAGATTGCCCAGAACAATAATATGACGCTGCGGCAGTTTCGTGATGTGATTGAGGAAGATGGCTACGACTATGCCGACTTTCGCGAAAATATCCGTGAGGAAATGATCATCAGCCGGCTGCGTAAAGCGCAGGTTGAAGACACCATCGTTATTTCAGATCGGGAAATTGATAACTTTCTGGCCACACAAACCCTGCAAGGTGATAGTGAAGCCAGTTACCGCCTACAACATATTCTGATTAGCTTGCCGGAAGCGGCGTCACCTGAAGAAGTGCAGGCCGCTGAAGAGCAACTAGCCTTGATACAGAAATTATTAGCCGATGGTGGTGATTTTGCTGAGGTTGCTGCCGGTTACTCCGACGGTCAGAATGCTTTGGAAGGTGGCGAGCTGGGCTGGCGTAAACAAGGTGAATTGCCGTCATTATTTGCCGATGTAGTACCCACTTTGGCGGAAGGTGAAGCCAGTGACGTATTACGCAGCGGCAGCGGATTTCACATTGTGCGCGTGGCAGAAAAAAGAACCGAAGAAACCCATCTGGTTAAACAGACCCTGGCCAGCCATATCCTTATCAAAACCAATGAAGTTGTCACTGATGCGGAAGCTGAAAAACGTTTGCTGCAATTGCGGGAGCGACTGCTCAACGGGGATGATTTTGCAGAACTGGCCAGAGCACATTCTGATGACACAGGTTCAGCGATTGAAGGTGGCAGTCTCGGCTGGACCAGCCCGGGTGTGATGGTGCCGGAATTTGAAGAAAAAATGAACGCCCTTGCTGAAGGTGAAATCAGCGAAGTGTTTCAGAGCCGCTTTGGCTGGCATTTGATTAAAGTTGAAGATCGTCGTGAGCAAAACATGGCGGAAGAATTCAATCGTAACAAAGCCCGTGAGCAATTGCGTCAGCGTAAAGTTGAAGAAGAACTTGAAAGCTGGCTGCGGGCATTACGTGATGAGGCTTACGTCGAGTACCGCGAGTCTTGATGAAGACGCTGCGCCTGGCAGTGACTGCCGGCGAACCAGCAGGGATCGGTCCGGACCTGGCGGTGATGTTATCGCAAACGGCGTTTGCCCATGAACTGGTTGTCATTGCGGATCCTGATCTTTTGGCGGAGCGCGCTAAACAGCTCGGTATTGTAGTTAAGCTAAATGAAGTAGATTTCAGCCAGTCACCGCAGCCATCACCAATAGGTGAACTGCACTATTTACCCGTTAAACTTGCGGTGACGGCAAAGGCCGGCGAACTCAATCCAGACAATGCCGATTATGTGCTGCAAACGCTGGCGCTAGCCGCGGATGGCTGTTTAAAAGGGCAGTTTGCTGCTGTGGTTACAGCACCTGTGCATAAAGGCGTAATAAATGATGCCGGCATTCCATTCAGTGGCCATACCGAATTCTTTGCTGAGCGCGCCGGGGTGAACAAGGTTGTGATGATGCTGGCAACCGAACAGTTACGGGTGGCGCTGGCGACGACACATTTACCGCTGTCGGCGGTCAGTGGTGCCATTAATCAACCGGAATTGCTGAAAGTGATTCAGATCACCGCACAGGCCATGCAAACTCAGTTCGGAATTGATAAGCCAAGGATTGCCGTCTGTGGTTTGAATCCTCATGCCGGTGAAGGCGGCCATCTGGGCCGTGAAGAAATTGACATTATTGAGCCGGTTATCAAAATCGCTGCGGCACAAGGTATTGCGGTGAGCGGGCCCTGGCCTGCGGATACCATTTTTGTGAAAAGCCGTCTGGCTGATTACGATGCGGTACTGGCGATGTACCATGATCAGGGCTTACCGGTATTAAAACATCAGGGCTTCGGTGACGCCGTCAATATTACGCTGGGCATGCCTTTTATCCGTACTTCGGTAGATCATGGCACTGCGCTTGATTTGGCCGCTACCGGCAAAGCCAAGGTCAGCAGTCTGCTGGCCGCCGTTAACATGGCACAATCAATGGCTACATCACAACAATCATGAGCCAGTCAACATCATCGTATCCACAAGCCCGTAAACGTTTTGGTCAGAATTTTCTGCATGATGACGCGATCATTGATGCCATTATTGCCGCGATAAGCCCGCAAGCGGATCAGCATATTGTCGAAATTGGTCCCGGCCGGGGTGCGCTAACAGCGCCGTTGCTGGCCGCTGGGGTCCAACTTGATGTCATTGAACTTGACCGGGATCTTGCGCCGCTCCTTGTTGAGCAGTTTAAGCATGCGAATAATCTGACTCTCCACAATGCAGACGCATTGCAATTTGATTATTTGCCACTGGCTGCCGATGGTAAAAAACTGCGGATAATTGGCAATTTACCCTATAACATCACAACGCCGTTGTTATTTCATTTACTGTCTCAGTCGGCCGTCATTGATGATATGTGTTTTATGCTGCAAAAAGAGGTGGTCGAGCGCATTTGTGCCGCGCCTGGGACAAAACAATATGGCCGGCTGACAATTATGCTGCAATATCTGTGTGCTGCAGAAGCCTTGTTTGATGTACCACCCGAAGCCTTTGACCCTGCACCCAAAGTTGATTCAGCCATCATTTATCTGCAACCACGCAGTCAACCATTGGGCGGGCAAGTAGATAGTGTGCAACTCAGAAAGTTGGTGACACAAGCCTTTAGTCAGCGCCGAAAAACCATCGCTAACACCTTGAAAAAACTGGTAACTCCCGTTCAACTTGAAGCCGTTGGTATTCGCCCGGAGCAGCGTCCGGAAACAGTGACCATCGAACAGTATGTTGCATTAACCCGCGAAGTTATCACTCAGTACTGAAT
>CAMPHB010000162.1 GCA_946885755.1 uncultured Methylophaga sp.
CCGCTCTCGGTCGTCGAAGTGCCGCCCAGACCGCCCCTGATAAAAGGACTCCGGGAAACTTATCCACAGCATCAGTTGCTGATAACCACTATGACGCCGACCGGCAGCGAACGAGTGAAACGTTTATTCGGTGACAAGGTGGCGCATGTCTACTTACCTTATGATTTGCCCTTTGCTATCCGCCGCTTTTTGAAAGCCATGCAGCCACAATTTGGCATTATCATGGAAACCGAGCTGTGGCCGAATTTATTGCTAACCTGCGAAAAACAGCAAATTCCGCTGGTCATCGCTAATGCCCGGTTATCAGCACGCAGCGCTAAAGGTTATCAGCGGTTTGCCAAATTCAGTCGGCAAATGCTGCAAAGCCTGCCACTTATCGCGACACAAACTCAGGCTGACCGCCAGCGTTTTCAGAGTTTGGGCGCGGTTGCCGAGCGGGTGCATGCCGTTGGCAATCTGAAATATGAAATCACCCTGCCCGCCAGTCTGACTGAACAAGCCGAAGCCATGCGCGCCATGTGGGGCAACCGGCCGGTGTGGATCGCCGCCAGCACCCATGAAGGTGAAGAAGAGATTATTCTTAATGCCGCCAAACAAGTGCGCGGTCAGTTTGCGGATTTGCTGTTGATCCTGGTGCCACGGCATCCGGAACGCTTTGACCGGGTGGCCGGTCTGTGTCGGCGCAATGGTCTGAAAACTTTGCGCCGCAGTGATAACAAACCCTGCCCATCATCTGTTCAGGTGTTGGTAATCGATACCATGGGCGAATTACCACTATTTTATGCAACGGCTGATATTGCCTTGATTGGCGGCAGTCTGGTTGCGCATGGCGGCCATAATTTACTGGAACCGGCAGCCCTTGGCCGGGCGGTAGTAACGGGACCACACTATTTTAATTTCACCGAAATCACCGAGCGGTTCCTGCACTTTGGGGCTGCCGTCAAAGTTACTGGCAGTGCTGATTTAGCAACAACGATTATTGACTTGCTCAATGACCCCAAACGCCGCGCTGAAATGGGCGAAGCCGGTCAGGATTTGATCCGCCAGAGTCAGGGTGCCAGTCAGCGTTTATTAAATCTGATCAAACGACATATTCAGCATGAAGGATGATGTTTTCTGGATGCAGCAAGCACTGAATCTGGCAGCGCAGGCACAAGCTGCCGGTGAAGTGCCGGTTGGTGCCGTCATCATAAAGGACGATGTATTACTGGCTGAAGGTTTTAATCAGCCTATCAGCCGCGATGATGCAACGGCCCATGCTGAAATCATCGCCCTGCAGGCTGCTTGTCAGCAACAACACAATTACCGGCTGCCCGGCGCGACAATGTATGTAACACTGGAACCTTGCATCATGTGTGCCGGAGCCCTGGTACATGCCCGTATTGAGCGGCTGGTCTTTGCAGCCAGTGAACCGAAAACCGGTGCTGCCGGCAGTTTGCTGGATATTTTCAGTTTACCGAATCTCAATCATCGGGTTATTTGTGAGTCAGGCGTTCTGGCTGAACAGAGCAGCCAGTTGCTTAGGGACTTTTTTCGTCAGCGCCGCTGATTTTGTGCGCTGCTTCCGGGTGGTTTTTTTGCCCGCCAACGACAATCACCGACAGAACACCTAAACTTTAAAGGATGCAAACCAGTCTTTATCAGGTAATAATTCTTTGTCGGCTTCAATAAAAAATGCCATTGAAAAAACTGCTTGTTTTTCTTTTATCGATAACGCTGCTGTCTGGCTGCGACGATGCGCGGACACATCTGGAAAAAATTCTGGAGCGTGGTGAGCTGCGTGTGGTCAGTCGCCAGGGCTTGACGACTTATTATCAGAAATCTGCCGAAGAAATGGCCGGATTTGAATATGAACTGGCCCGCCAGTTTGCTGATGAGCTGAATGTTGATCTGAAAATTATTATTCCGGAAAGTCTCGGCGATATGTTGCAAATGCTGGAACAGGGCGAAGCTGATATTGCTGCTGCCGGGCTTACTGTGACGCCTCAACGGCAACAGAAAATGCGTTTCGGTCCGGTTTATCAGGAAGTCACTCAGCAACTGATTTATCGTAATGGTACAAAGCGGCCTCGTAATATTGCTCAGATTAATAATGGTCAATTGGAAGTGCTTGCTGACAGCAGCCATGTTGAGCATTTACAGGCATTAAAAAAAGAAGTGCCGGGGCTGGAGTGGGTCGCCAACGATGATATCAACAGTAGTGGTCTGCTGGAACTACTACAGCTGGAGCTTATCGACTACACAATCGTTGATTCCAATGAAATGTCTGCCACGCGGGGTTTATATCCTGAACTGCGCGTCGCATTTGATATTTCTGATCCGCAGCCACTGGCCTGGGGACTGAAAAAAGGCCCTGATGTCAGTTTGTATCGCGAAGTCATTGCATTTTTTGACAGCATTGAAGAAAACGGTTATCTGGATCGGCTGATTGAGCGTTACTACGGCCATATCCGACGGTTTGATTATGTTGATACCCGTGCGATTCATCGCCGTGTATTAACCCATTTACCAGATTATCAGCACTGGTTTATGCAGGCTGCGGAAAAATATGACTTTGACTGGCGGCTACTGGCGGCGATTGCCTATCAGGAATCCCACTGGAATCCGCAAGCGGTTTCCAGTACTGGTGTAAAGGGCTTAATGATGCTGACCCGGGCGACCGCTGAAGAAATGGGCGTTGACGATCGTGAAGACCCCAGACAAAGCATTATGGCCGGTGCCGCTTATCTGGACTTAATGCGTGACCGGTTACCGGAACGTATTCAGGAACCAGACCGCACCTGGATAGCACTTGCTGCCTACAACATCGGTATGGGACATCTGGAAGATGCGCGGATCCTGACTGAAAGCAATGACGGCAATCCGGATCGCTGGTCAGATGTTCGGGAAAACCTGCCATTGCTGAGCCAAAAAGAATGGTTTGAGAAAACCCGCTACGGTTATGCCCGAGGCGGTGAACCGGTACGTTATGTCGCTAATATCCGCCGTTATTACGACATTATGCTGCAACATAACAGGGTTAATCCGCCGCAGTTTGCCCCGGCTGAACCTCCGCCAGGCCCCAGCCAGTCACTGCCGGCGGCATTATAGATGCCAAAAAAAAGCCCGTTTGCGCGGGCTTTTTTTCATAAACAGCTATTATTTCAGCAATTCATCCAGACTTTCGTAAGTAATAGCCCCGACTGCGAGACCATTATCTTTCTGATAACGCGTCAACGCTGATATCGTTTGCTCACCGATATAACCATCAGTCTCACCGGCACGATAGCCCGCAGCATTCAGGGCTGTTTGCAGGCGTTTCAGTAAATCGTTGTCCAGTTCGTTATCACAAACAGCACGGCGGGTGACAATTTGTGGCTCACCCAAATATTCCAGCACCGGCAACATGGTTTTAACTGGTGAGGTCTGACGCTCATCAATTTGTTCCGGACTGACCACTTCCTGATAAGCGACCTGAGCCACTTCCGGCTCTGTTTCACTTTCTTCTACCCGTGCTTCCTGAACCAGTTCCCAGC
The DNA here is from genome assembly GCA_946885755.1 of uncultured Methylophaga sp. The sequence goes on from CAMPHB010000162.1 coordinate 3,516, forward strand.
GGCTGACCGTTTCATACTCAGCCGGCTCTTGGTAACTTTCAACCCGTTCGTCTTCAACCAGTACTTGCTTTTTAATCATCTGCGTTTTAGCCGGGATCTCTTTCGCACAAAAGCTGCGGACACCGGTGGAGTGCGCGTAAGCTGAACCGGCTGCCACACAGGGTTCTAAGACTGCTGTGGCCTCCTCTACCACGACGGCCACTTCACGGATTTCGTATTTTGCCGGGATCACCCGATTTTTTTGCATCGCCGGTTTAACCATGATTTTTTCGGTGATTTTTTTGAATTTCGGCGGTGTGACTTTATAAGTCGTATGCGACTGTTTGGTGACAACTTGCTGATAACCTTCTGAAATGCTCGCCGGTATCACAGTGATCGCCTTGCTGCTTTCTTTGGTAATAACTTCCTGCTGGCGTTTGACCGGTTTAGGATAAACCGCTGCCTGCACATAACATTGTCCCGGTTGCACAGCATTGTCAGTTTTGACGACGTTATCCGCAGTGACCGGCGCCGGCATTTCAGTCTCAGCAGCCATTGATTGACGTTCTGCAGCAGGTTGTGGCGGCGGCGTTTGTTCAGCTGCCGGCCGCGGCGTCACATCAGTTTTATTGTCAGTTGCAACTTGTACTTTCTCAGTTGCCGGCTGTTCGGCCTGCTTTTTAGCAACAGCCGCTTCGTGCTCACGGATAATTCTTTCGGTAATTGATTCGGGTAGTTCCGTCACTACGACGCATCCAGCCAACATGCTCAGCATGATCGCTGAGAGGATGATTTTTATCACGTTTTTCGCCCCGAAATTTGACACAAAGTGTTTCAAGGTTAGCGGCTTAGCTGGCCTATGACAAGTATCTGCAGATATCCAGCTGGACAGCACTGAAAAAAAAACCATCCACAGCTAAAATCAAACTTAGCTTTTACCGGTCGAAGCTATAAAAAAAGCCCGCTGTTGCG
>CAMPHB010000163.1 GCA_946885755.1 uncultured Methylophaga sp.
ACATGATTGCATCCAGTTTTTGCTGCATTTCCTCAGCCGATAGCCGCAGTTGCGATAAGCCTTTACGTTCGCGGCGTTTAGCCAGCCAGTATAAAATCGGGGCGGCAATAAATACCGAGGAACTGGTGCCAATAAAAATACCGAACAACATCGGCAGGGCAAAACTGGCAACCGCCGCACCACCTGCGACCGCCATTGGGATCAATGCCAGAAACGTTGTTACCGAGGTAAATACCGTCCGGGTCAGCGTTGAGGTAATGCTCTCATTTAGCAGTTGCAGCATAGGTTTATCCGGTGTCGCCCGCAGGTTTTCCCGTACCCGGTCAAATACCACTACTTTGTCATTTACCGAATAACCAATCAGTGCCAGTAATGCAGCAACGGCGGTTAAATTAAATTCAACGCCAGCCAGCACAAAAAAACCGATGGTTTTGGTTAAATCCAGCGCAATGGTCAGCGTTGCCGCCATGGCAAAATGGTATTCAAAGCGTATCCATAAATAACCCAGCATGCCAAAACCTGCCAGTACAATCGCCAGAATCGTAGCATCACGGAAATCGCCGCTGACCTTGGGGCCAACCATTTCCACCCGCGGGAAATCAGCATCTGGTGACACGGATTGCACCGCTGCTTTTAAATCAGCGATCTGCTGGCCGCTGGCCATCTGCTCTTTATCCGCCATCGGCAGGCGCAGCAGATAATGATCATCTTTACCAAACTCCTGTAGAGCAGCTTGTTTTAGATCATTTTCTGCCAGTGTTTGTCGGAGATCTTCCACCGAAGTTGCCGGTGCATGCACTTCAACAATGCTGCCGCCACTAAAATCAATGCCGTAATGCAGGCCTGGCTGAAAAAATAAACCGACCGATGCCAGCGATAACAGTGCTGAAGCGGCCAGTCCAAGGTAGCGGCCCCGCATAAAATTACGGGTTTTCAGACTGAGTTTGTCGAGGGCTTTGATGCCTGAGATTTGCAATATCTGACCGCGCCGGTATTTACTGACGCGCCACTCCATCAGCAATCTGGCGACAGCGATCGCCGTGAACATTGAGGTCAGCAGGCCAATCGCCATGGCAACGGCAAAACCGCGTACCGGACCGCTGCCGAATAAAAACAGCAGGCTGATGGCAATCAGTGTGGTCAGGTTGGCATCAAGAATAGTGCTGTAAGCCCGCCGGAAACCGGCATCCAATGCTTTGAAAGCAGTCAGGCCGCGGCTGGACTCTTCACGGATACGTTCGTTGATAAGAATATTGGCATCAACAGCCATACCGATACTGAGAATAATACCGGCAATCCCCGGCAACGTCAGGGTCGCACCGAGCAGGCTGAGCACACCAAAAATCAGGCCGATATTAATCGCCAGACTGGTGCAGGCAATCAGCCCCCAGCCACTGTAAATCACCAGCATAAAGACGAATACCAGCAAAGCGCCGATAATGCCGGTAAAAACGCCCATGGCAATGGCATCACTGCCGAGATCCGGGCCGACGGTACGTTCTTCAATAACATGCAGTGGTGCGGGCAGTGCACCGGCGCGTAATAAAACAGCCAGAGAACTGGCTTCACTGACGGTGAACTGACCACTGATTTCACCGCGACCACCGGCAATCACACTGCGAATAACCGGCGCGGTGATGACTTCATCGTCCAGCACAATAGCCAGTTGCCGGCCGATATTTTTTTCCGTCATTTATCCGAATTTTCTGGCACCATTTTTATCCAGCGCAAAACTGACAACCGGCTGGTTGGTATCAGGACTAAAGCTGAGCTGGGCATCCCGGATATGTTTACCTTCCAGAGCAACACGATTATCCAGCGGATAAGTCTGTTGCTGCTTATCCTTAAATAGGGTGACATCCTGGGTACTTTCACTGCCATCAGCCACCCAGTGAAACGTCATTTTGGCGGTGGTGCCAAGCAGGGTACGTAAATACTGCGGATCATCAACACCGGGCAACTGCACCAGAATACTGTCTTCACCCTGACGGCTGATACTGGGATCGGTCAGTCCGGTTTCATTAAGCCGTTGCCGGACCACTTCCAGACTGTGTTCAACCGCATCTTTGGACAAGTTTTCACGGTGGGCTTTGCTGGCTTTTATCAGCAGCGTTTGATCCGTTTTATCCAGCGTAAATAAATCCAGACCACCTTTGGGATCAGCCAGCAGCGGTTTAATGCTGTTTTCTATATCAGCCAGATCAGCAGGATCTTTTGCCTTAAATTTAATGCTGTGACTGTTACTGACCGGTTTTTCAATAAATAACCGCGCTTCGCGTAATACGTCTGTGATTTGTTCTGCCAGTTGCTGATGTTCATTGCGCAACAAGTCTTCGGTATCAACCGACAACAGCAAGTGCGAGCCGCCGCGTAAATCCAGCCCCAGCGCCAGCGTATTTTCGGCGTACCAGTCAGGGAGTAATTCCAGGGTCTGCTGTGGCAACACGCTTGGCAGCGCGCTGAGCAGGCCAACGATAATGATCAGGCTGTAAATAACAGCCCGTTTTAACCAGGTTTGCATACTTCATCCTCGAAGTTAATTTCGTTAAAAAAATCAGGCGAAATTAAGCTTGAGGTGCGGCGCGGGGCTCCGGTAAGAAGTAAGCAAAACGGTTGCTGCCACGATGGGCAGTAGTGAGGTAAAACTGAGAAAGACTGGTTGCAGAAAACTGCAGCTGAGCTGCCGAAAATAACGGCGCATCAGATGGTTGATCGTCATTGCTGCCACCGCTGCTAATCTCACTGGCGTGATACAGGTTGGCACGTTGCCAGTCGCGCTGCAAAGAATGTCCGGCTGACTGAATTTCACTGCTGAAAGCCGGTGAATGATGATTGCTGGTGACAGGCGTCGCTGCGGCATGAAGCAGTGCCAGATTGAGCAGTAAAAAACCCGATAAACCAGCTCGCCAGAGTTTGGCGATTTGGTTTAAAAAAAGCTGTGTAGGGTTTTGTTGCATCGGTTTGTTTTCTGAAATAACCACTAAATTGTGGGGCTGTGCAGCGTAATAGTCAATGCCATTTTTTATTGGCAGTCAGTCAGTTACAGGCGCTGATGTTGCCGGACCGGCTAAAGCATTTGTAGACCCGGTATCGGTTAGAGCCTGTGCTATGATTCAGCCTTAATATGATGGCCACCATCTGGTGGTGCCGGAGACAATGATGTCATATCTCAATTCAGTTCAGGCGGTTGCCGTCAGTGGTGATTAAGCGCTGGTTTATTAGCGGCTGGCTGTTGCTGCTGTTTGTTGCTGCAGCGCATGCTGAACCCATTGCTATCAGTCGTGTTGAGCTGGGTGCTATTGGTCAGCATGCCGAATTTTTCTTCGAACCAAGTGAAGTATTATCGATAGATGAGGCACGTCATTTATTTGCTGATAATGCTGCCATTCACGGCGATAGTGATACTTTGAATTTTGGTATCGGCGCTGCACCACACTGGCTAAAGTTTGTTGTCGATAACCCGACGGATGAGACCATCAGCAAAGTATTGTCAGTTGAAACGGCGTGGCTGAACAAACTGGCGATTTATGTTTTTTACGAAGACCAGCAACAGCTGAAGTACGCGCTGGGGGATAGCCTGGTGCAGACGGATCGGCCGATTGACAGTCGTTTTTATGTTGCAGAATATGCGTTTCAACCCGGCCAGACTTCAATATATCTGCGGGTTGAGGGCAGTGATCCGATGCTGCTGCCGATTTATCTCAGTGAAAAAACGGCGTTTGATAAACGCTTTGAATTTGAAGATTACAGTTACGGTTTTTTGTATGGTGTTCTGGCGGCGCTATTGCTCTATAACCTGATGCTGTTTGTTGGTCTGCACAGTGCGCCTCATCTGCTGTACTCAATTTATTTGCTGAGTTTTATTGCCTGTAATATCGCTTATACCGGTCATGGCTTTCGCTGGCTGTGGCCGCAGGCGATTCACTGGCAACAATGGGCTAATCCTGTCCTGATGATTGTCGCCGGTATTGCCGGTCTGCTGTTTGCCACCAGTTTTTTGCAGACCCGGCAAAATCTGCCAAGGCTGCACTGGGCCGTTTGGGGGATCTGTTTTGCGGTATTGATGGGGCTTGGCGCTGCCTATTACACCGGGCAAATCCAGACCGCACTGGTGTTGGCGTTCAGCTTTGTGATCCTGTTTACCGTTTTGATGGCGTTGCTGGGCATACTCGCTTACCGGGCGGGTAATCCCTCGGCCAATTTCTTTTTACCGGCCTCAGTGGTGGCTGCTATCAGCGCCATGATCACCGCATTAACAGTATGGGATGTATTGCCATACAACAGCTGGACTTACCGGGCGGTTGAAATTGGCATGGTGATTGAGGCGGTATTACTGGCGCTGGCTTTGGCCGATCAATTTCGCCGTGGGGAACAGAAACGGCTGCACGCCGAAGAACAGGCACGTACCGACCCCTTAACCGGACTGCACAATCGCCGCGCTTTTAACGAACAGGTCAAA
>CAMPHB010000164.1 GCA_946885755.1 uncultured Methylophaga sp.
CCGGGACCAATACCCACTTTAACAGCGTCAGCACCTGCTTCAACCAGTGCTTTAGCCGCTTCAGCAGTGGCAATATTGCCACCAATTACTTGTAACTCCGGAAAATGTTGTTTCACCCAGCGCACCATATCCAGTACACCTTGTGAATGACCGTGGGCAGTATCGACGACAATGACATCAACACCGGCAGCGGCTAATGCAGTAACACGGGTTTGGCTTTCAGCACCGATACCGACAGCGGCACCGACCCGCAAGCGTTCCTGCGCATCTTTAGAGGCAAACGGATTATCCGATTGTTTCTGAATATCTTTCACGGTGATCATGCCTTGCAGGTGGAAGTTGTCATCCACGACCAGCACTTTTTCGATACGGTTGCTGTGTAATAAATGCAGGACATCTTCGCGGCTGGCATCTTCACCGACGGTGACCAGTTTGTCTTTACCGGTCATGATTGATGAGACCGGATTGTCATAATGTGTTTCAAAACGCAGATCACGACTGGTGACGATACCCACCAAGTCATCACCATCGACCACCGGTACACCGGAAATACCATGTGAGCGTGTCAGGGTCACCACTTCGCCGATGGTGGTGTTTGGGCTGACGGTTATCGGATCCCGGACCACACCGCTTTCGAATTTTTTGACGCGGCGGACTTCTTCGGCCTGTTGCTCAATGGTCATGTTTTTGTGCAGAATACCCAGACCACCTTCCTGTGCCATTGCGATTGCCAGACGGCTTTCGGTGACGGTATCCATTGCTGATGAAATCAGCGGGATATTAAGGGTGATGTCGCGGGTGAGTTGCGTGGTCAGGCTGACATCACGCGGCAGCACATTTGAATAAGCGGGCAACAGCAGCACGTCATCAAATGTCAGGGCTTCTTGCGCAATTCTCATGGGGTGGGTTCCTGAATTTCCTGTAGTATGATCGGCAAATTATATCAGGAACTCGGTGACTTATGGCAGCACCTGTGTCGTCTGATCGACAGTCAAAATTAGCCCAGCGTAGCGTCAAAGATATTTATCCGGTTTCCCGGCTGGTCAAAGAAGTCCGGCTGCTGCTGGATGGCTCGTTTCCGCTGTTATGGGTGGAAGGCGAGATCTCCAATCTGGCTATGCCCGGCTCCGGTCATATTTATTTCACGCTTAAAGATGCGGCGGCGCAGGTACGCTGCGCAATGTTTCGCGGCCGCAATCAGCAACTGCGCTTTACCCCGGAAAACGGCATGCAGGTGTTGCTGCGTGTCAAAGTCACCATGTATGAAGGCCGCGGCGAATTTCAGCTGGTGGTTGAGCATATGGAACCAGCCGGCAGTGGTGCGCTACAGCGTGCTTATGAAGCGCTGAAAGCACGACTGGGTCAGGAAGGTCTGTTTGATACCGCCCATAAAAAAGCACTGCCGGCACTGCCACAAACCATTGGTATCGTTTCCTCGCCTGATGGTGCGGCCGTGCATGATATTCTCAGTGTGTTAAAACGTCGTTTTCCAGCGGTTGCCGTGGTTTTATTTCCGGTTGCGGTACAAGGTGAAACAGCGCCGGCACAGATCGCTGAGGCTATCAAAATCGCTGACCAGCGCCAGGAATGTGATGTTTTGATCGTCGGCCGCGGCGGTGGTTCGCTGGAAGATTTGTGGTCGTTTAATGATGAGCGGGTGGCGCGGGCAATTTTTGCTTGTGATTTGCCGGTTATCAGTGCGGTGGGCCATGAAATTGATTTCAGCATTGCCGATTTTGTCGCCGATGTCAGAGCGCCGACGCCGTCGGCTGCAGCGGAACTGGCGGTGCCAGATGCCAGCCAGTTAAATCGGCATGTGCAGCAGCTTTATCCGCGCCTGACACTGCGACTGACAGGCTGGTTACAGCAGCAACAGCGGCATATGCGTTATTTGCAGCAGCGTTTGCCAAAGCCGCAGCAACAACTGCGACTGCAGCAACAGATCATCAGCCGTTTAAATCGTCAGCAACAAGCCGCTATGCAGCGGTTTTTGCAGGCAAGACAACAACAAACCGATTATTTAACGGCTCGCTTGCAACATCCGCAGGCGCAAATTGACCGGCAAAAACTGCGCTTGGAAGAACGCCGGCGTCAGCTGAAAACAGCTTGGCAACGTATTTTGCAACAACATGACAGTCAGCTTAAAAATAGTCAGCGGCGGTTGCAGGATCTGCAATTACAGTTACAAAAAAATATCCGAACCCACCTGCAGCGTTGCCAGCAGCAATTGGCGCAGCAAGTCCGCACCTTATCGGCGGTTAGCCCGCTGAATACCTTGGATCGTGGTTACAGTATTACCATGGATGCCAACGGCACCGTGATTACCAACAGTGGCAGTGTGACCGAAAATCAGGCATTGAAAATTCGCTTACATCATGGGGCGCTCGATTGCCGGGTGATTGGCAAAAACGATGCTTAAAACCTTCGTTTTTTTGTTACTGACTTGTTTACCGGCACTGGCGCTGGCGTTGCCAAAATCATTGTCAGTGCCCGGCGGTGTAGTCGTGATGGAAGTGGCAGCTGTAAGCAATGCGCCCGCACCCAAAGTATTGTTTCAGCAAAAACCGGTACTGGTGACCCGCGATAAACAACACTGGTATGCGGTAATTGGTATTCCGCTGGATACGCCAGCCGGCACGCAGCGTATTTTCATTGATGATGGCAACACCGTTAGCAGTCAGTTGTTTGAGATCCGCGATAAAGCGTATCCGACACAGCACATTAATATTAAAGATCAAAATCAGGTGACACCGGATAGTCAATCCTTACAGCGCATTCAGCGCGAAGCAGAGCGGATCCAGACGGTATTAAATCACTTTGATGATAGCCAGACGGCTGACTGGCAAATGATCTGGCCGGTAGAAGGTCGTATCAGTGGCTTATTTGGCCGGCGCCGGGTATTTAACGGTGAACCCCGTAAACCACATGGCGGTATTGATATCGCCGCCAAAGCAGGGACAGTAATTGTGGCACCAGCCGATGGCACGGTTGCCGATACCGGTGATTACTTTTTTAACGGCAAAACCATCTTTATTGATCATGGTCAGGGGCTTGTCAGTGTTTATTGCCATTTACAGCAGATCGATGTTCGAGCCGGAGACAAAGTCACTAAAGGCAAGCGCATCGGCACCGTCGGCGAGACCGGTCGCGTAACCGGGCCGCATTTGCATCTGGGTTTAAGTTTGAATGGCGCGATGGTTGAGCCACGATTACTGATGCCGGATTTGCCGGGCCAGCCGCCACTGGCCAGTGAGTAATCAATCAGAGCAGGCTGTCGAGCTGTTTATCAAGCTCACTGAAATCCAGCGGTTTGGTCAGATAAGCATCAAATAAACCGCTGGCGCGCTGTTGATCATATGGCATCGCGGCGGCGGTAATGGCAATTATCTGCACTTTTTGCATTTCCGGTAATTGACGAATTTGCCGGGTGGCTTCCAGACCACTGATGCCCGGCAAATTGATATCCATCAAGATGAGATTCGGTCGCAACGATTGCATGACTTTCAGACCGGTTTCGGCCATTTTACAGCTATGCAATTCAAATTGCTGATGCTGACGAAAGTAAGCCTGCATCAGTTTGATATTGGCCGGATTATCTTCGATATACAGCACTTTTTTTGCCGAAGCCTGAGGATTGGATTGTCCGGCGGCATTGCTCGCAGCATTGTCTTGATTTGATAAGACAGCCGGGCAGGCGGCCATAGGTAATTCAATCCAAAAACGGCTGCCTTCGCCTTCGCGGCTGTCAAAACCGATAAAACCTTGCATGGCTTTGATAAGCCTTTCGGTGACCACCAAGCCGACACCGGAGCCTTCAATACCTGAGTTTTCCTGTCCCAGCCGATCAAAAGCGGTAAATAACTGCGATTGCCGATTGGCCGGAATACCAATGCCGCTATCGGCAATAGTCACCCGCAGCCGTTGTAAGCCGTGAATCACCTCACTGCTGATACTGACCATGCCACGCCGGCGATTGTATTTAATGGCATTGCTGAGCAGATTGATCAGCACTTGTTTGAGCCTGGTGACATCAGCCATCACCCATTGTGCAGGTAATGGTGCGATATCAACACGGATCTCATTTTCATTAGCCAGCGATTGTAATAAGGGCAGACAGTTAACAATCACCTGGCTGATATCGACCGGTTCCAGCGATACCTCAATATTGCCGCCTTCGATTTTCGATAATTCCAGCACGTCATTAATCAGCTTCAATAAATGCTCGCCGCTTTGCTGAATAATATTAATATTGTTTTGCTGATCTTCGCTGAGCGGGGCGTTGTTATCGCTTTTCAGCAGTTGGGCAAAACCAAGAATGGCATTCAGCGGCGTCCGCAGTTCGTGACTCATTGACGATAAAAATTCTGACTTGGCCTGATTGGCTTTTTCAGCTTCTTCTTTGGCGGCGATCAATGCCTGATGTTCGGCTTTACGCA
>CAMPHB010000165.1 GCA_946885755.1 uncultured Methylophaga sp.
ATCAAGCTGCGCATACCGGCATTAACGGCGCCGAGAATATCGGTATTAAGTCTGTCACCGATGGCAATGGTGTTGTGCTGGTCAGTGCCCAGAATTTCAAATGCCTGCTGATATAAAATCGGCTCCGGTTTGCCAATCACAGTTGGCGTTTGACCGGTTGCTGCCGTCAGTGCCGCCAGTACACCGCCATTACCCATCACTTCACCCAACTCTGTTGGCAGCGTGGTATCCGCATTAGTGGCATAAAAAGCCGCACCGGCACGAATATTAAGCGTGGCTGTTGCCAGCTTATCCCAGGTCAATTTGCGATCAAGACCCGATACCACGATATCTGCACCCTCATCATTAATACCTTTTTCGGGCTGATTGATCTGATATAAATCCGTGAGGGTAAAACCTTGTTTTTGCAGTGGCTCTGTCAAGCCAGCTTCGCCAATCACGTATACCCGCCGCTGTGATTGTGGCAGGTTTTCTTTTAAATAACGGGCAGTTGCCATGCTGGATGTCAGGATTTCTGCTGGTGCAACCGGGACATTCATGCCTGCCAGTTTGTCGATATATTGCTGTTGGGTCAGGCTGGCGTTGTTCGTTGCCAGCACAAACGGTAATTGCAATTCACGTAAGGTTGCAAAAAACTCGGCAAGCCCCGGCAGTGGCTGATTGCCATGCCAAAGTACACCATCCATATCGATTATAAGGCCGCCGATGTTACTGATAATTTGTGTCATTAAAATTGCTCATTCTACTGGGTAACCGGCGATTGACGCCGGGCTGAGGATGAAGCAAAGCCTCGCACAGTTGAATTCCGTCTGTCCAGCAAATAGCCGCTCCAAAAGTGTGCGCCATGCCGTAAAAATTGACAGGTCCGAAGCATCTGCTTTATAGTCTGCGAGCGTATTTTCGACGTAAAACCATAAATTAAATCAATTTTTAGGAGCATGTCAGCATGGCAAAAGCACTTATTCAAATGGCTCTGGATTCTCTGGATTTCGACCAAACTCTCGCACTTGCAGAGCAAGTTTCTCCTTATGTCGACATTCTTGAAGTCGGTACTCCTTGCATCAAATATAACGGTTTAGAAATCGTTACTGCGCTGAAAGCCAAATTTCCTAACAACCTGATTCTGGTTGACCTGAAAACTATGGATGCCGGTGAATACGAAGCGACTCCTTTCTATGAAGCGGGTGCCGATATCTGTACTGTTCTGGGTGTTTCTGACAAAGCCACTATGGGCGGCGTTATCAAAGCAGCCAATGCAAACAATGCTGAAGCACAAATCGATTTGATCAGCGTTAAAGACAAAAAAGCGGTTGCTACTGAAGCAGCTAAAAATGGTGCGCAAATCATCGGTGTTCACACAGGTCTGGACGCACAAGCTGCCGGTCAAACACCATTTGCTGATCTGCAAGCCATTGCATCATTGAACCTGGGTGTACGTATTTCTGTTGCCGGTGGTCTGAACAAAGACACCATCCAGAAAACTATCCAAGCTGGTGCAAACATTGTTGTTGTTGGTGCCGCCATCTACGGTGCGCCTTCTCCAGCAGAATCAGCTAAAGAACTGCGTGCACTGGTTGACGCTGCATAAGCGGCGCCTGACAAGCACGAAATGATTAAAACGAGTGGCCGAAAGCCACTCGTTTTTTTTATCAGAGTTCATTCAAATCGGGTTATGCGCATCAGTCAGGGCATTTAAATTGCCGGCTGATGACAGTGGTCAAACCCTGCAAAGCAGGTCTATAATTCAAGATCTGCCTGGACGGGTTGGCTTGCCACAATAAACCTAAAATAGTAATTTACCCGTTGCACCAACCTCACTTACTGTTGGGCAGATGGGGTTCGAATATAAGGTAACAGGGGTATTTCTCATGAGTGAAAAAGGTTTTTTAGCTTCTATCTGTGGCTTTTTTAAAGGCCTGTTTTCATCATCAAGCAGCAGTGACTGCTGCGGCAATGATGCTGCAAAAAAATCAGCAAACGATGGTCTGACAGGTGTTGAACGTTACATTCGTAACAAAGCGCAAAATGGTCAAAACCTGACAGGTGTTGAAAGCTACATCCGCAACAAGATGAGCAACAATAAGCCTATGACCGGCGTTGAGAAGTACATCCGTAGTAATGCAAATGGCAAGCCACTGACTGGTGTAGAACGCTACATCCGCAGTAAGGCCTGAGCATTTAGCCAGTTCTACCTTCATCAGTCTCAACCGACTGATGAATTTGCTCTGAAAACTGCCGGCTTGGGCCGGCAATTTTTACTGAGCACGCCCAACAGTGACATAAAATTATTTTATTTAGCTACGAAGAAAGGTAATCACATGGCGAACTTACTTGATCAATTAAAGCAAATGACCGTGGTCGTGGCCGACACCGGCGACATTCAAGCCATCGAAAAATACACACCGCGCGATGCAACGACTAACCCATCGCTGATCACTGCTGCGGCGCAAATGCCACAGTATCAAAGCATTGTTGATGACACGCTGAAAGCGGCTCGCAAATCACTGGGTGATAACGCTCCTGCCAAAGAAGTCGCGACATTGGCGTTTGATAATCTGGCTGTGTCATTCGGTTTGAAAATTCTGGACATTATTCCAGGCCGTGTTTCAACTGAAGTGGATGCCCGTTTGTCTTACGATACCGAAGCCACCATTGCCAAAGGTCGTGAAATCATTGCCCAATATGAAGCGGCCGGTGTGTCAAAAGATCGTATCCTGATTAAAATCGCTTCTACCTGGGAAGGTATTCAGGCAGCAGCTGTGCTGGAAAAAGAAGGCATTCACTGTAATCTGACCCTGCTGTTCGGTCTGCATCAGGCAATCGCTTGTGCTGAAAACGGTATCACCCTGATTTCTCCATTTGTTGGCCGTATTCTTGACTGGTACAAAAAAGATACCGGTCGTGATTCTTATGCATCAAACGAAGATCCAGGTGTTTTGTCAGTGACTGAAATCTACAGCTACTACAAAAAATTCGGTTACAACACCGAAGTTATGGGTGCCAGCTTCCGCAATGTCGGCGAAATAACTGAACTGGCCGGCGTTGACTTGCTGACCATTTCGCCAAAACTGCTGGATGAATTGCAAAATACTGAAGGCACACTGGAACGTAAGTTGTCCCCTGAAGTGGCCGCAAAAGCTGACATTCAGAAAATCAATATGGACAAAGCCACTTTTGACAAAATGCATCAGGAAAACCGTATGGCTGCTGAGAAGCTGTCCGAAGGTATTGATGGTTTTGCCAAAGCACTGGAAGAACTGGAAGACCTGCTGGCGAAACGTCTGGCAGAACTGGAAGGCTAATCGCAGTTTATTAGCATCCGCCCGGCCGGTTGGGGTCGCCCTGACCGGTCAGGCAACAGTCTCTTGGAACAGTACGCTGTTCTGATTGCTGATTAGAAAGTCCCAACATTACTCGGGATTATTTTTTAATTTATAGGAGAATAAACATGGCTGAAATTCAAATGGCTCTGGACTCATTGGATTTTGACGCAACTATGGCGCTGGCTGAACAAGTCGCTCCTTACGTCGATATCCTGGAAATCGGTACACCTTGCATCAAGTACAACGGTCTGAAACTGGTTAAAGCTCTGAAAGCGGCTCACCCAGACAAGAAAATCCTGGTTGACCTGAAGACTATGGATGCTGGTGAATACGAAGCAACTCCTTTCTTTGAAGCAGGCGGTGATATCACGACTGTTCTGGGTGCTTCTGATATGGCCACCATCAGTGGTGTTATCAAAGCTGCCAACGCTAACGGTGGTGAAGCTCAAGTTGACTTGATCGGTGTTGAAGATAAAGCAGCTGTTGCTAAAGAAGCGGCTTCTAAAGGCGCGCACATCATCGGTGTTCACACTGGCCTGGACGCACAAGCTGCCGGTCAAACACCATTCGAAGATCTGAAAACCATCACTGGTCTGGGTCTGAATGTCAAAGTTTCTGTTGCCGGTGGTATCAACAAAGACACTATCCAAAGCTGCGTTAAAGCAGGTGCGGCTATTGTTGTTGTTGGTGCAGCAATCTACGGTGCGCCTTCTCCAGCAGAATCTGCTAAAGAACTGCGCGCTCTGGTTGACGCAGCATAAGACTTAAAGGAAACAAACCATGCATCGTGATCTACTCTTAAATAAAATCACTGACATCCTTAGAGCAACCGACGATTCATACGAAGCCAAACTGGTTTCTATGTGTGATGACGCCAAACGCATCTTTATAACTGGTGCGGGTCGCTCAAAGCTGGTAGGTAATTTCCTGGGAATGAGATTGATGCATAGTGGTTATGAAACCTATGTGCAGGGCGAAGTTGCCACACCCAGTATCCGTAGCGGCGATTTATTAATCGTTATCTCCGGTTCTGGTGAGACAACCCAGCTGGTTTCATTCGCGAATAAAGCCAAATCTGAAGGCGCAAAAGTGATTTTGATTTGCTCAAAATC
>CAMPHB010000166.1 GCA_946885755.1 uncultured Methylophaga sp.
CAGGTGCATAGCTACCGGCAGTTGCTGGCGGACGGTAAAATAGCCGTTCAGCAGCCTCTGGCGATTAATAACAGCGTCGAATTATTTTGATATGCAACGACAGATAAACTTTGCCGATAAGTGCGTTTTTGAATTAGATAAAGCGTTGACCACGATCTGGGGCAAACCCCGTGGCAGTGGTCGGCAAAATCCCGCTAAGTCCATCCCCGAAGCCGCGCTCTCAGATGCCCAGCGACGACACAATGCCGCGCTGATGCGCGTAAATCATGCTGGCGAGGTTTCTGCGCAGGCTTTGTATCAGGGACAAGCGCTGACCGCCGAATTGCCCGAAGTTCGTGCTTCTATGCAACAAGCGGCAGTAGAAGAAAATGACCACTTAATATGGTGTCAGCAACGTCTTAGCGCATTGGATGGACGTCGCAGTCTGCTCAATCCGCTCTGGTATGCCGGATCCTTTGCGTTAGGCGCCATTGCCGGTAAAGCCGGGGATAAATGGAGTCTGGGTTTTGTTGCTGAAACAGAAAAACAAGTAGAAGCACATTTAAATGATCATCTCGGCAAACTTAGTGCCGCAGATGCCCCCAGTGAAGCCGTGCTCAAACAAATGCAAGCCGACGAAATCCATCATGGTCAACAGGCGTTGCAGGCCGGTGGTGTTGCATTACCGATACCGGTTCAGAAACTGATGTCGGTTGTCTCAAAAATCATGACCCGCAGCAGTTACTGGTTATAAGGTCATTGCAGTTCAGTAAAACTTACAGATATTTCATACTGATCTTCACTGGCCGCATAGGGCGCTGCACGAATGACCCTGCCCTCAGCTACTAACGGTGCAATTTGAGCATGATGGCTGTTGATAACAAGTTGCAGAATATCTCCTGAATTCAAGCTTTCGGCAGTGTAAAAGCGGACGCCTGTAGCGCTTAAGTCCAGTGATTGACCCTTAAAAAGTGTGCTGTCGCCGGCGCGGCGAAATTGCAACTGGCTGCCCAGTTGCAAACGCTGAAACTGACGTTTTTCTTCGTGATCACGGCCAGCCATTTTTATCTCCCGCAAGATAGGTTTGCCTAAGCGCCAAGCCTAGCCTAAGCTAAATTCATTAATTGCGTCCAGAGAACTGTATGTCAGTGATTTGCCTTAGTCCGGAACAGCTGTATCAAGCCTGCGATCCCGCTGATTTACCATTTGAAAGCAGCCGTGATTTAACCCCATTGCCGGGACTGATTGGTCAGCAGCGTGCTGAGGAGGCTTTGCAGTTTGCTGTCAATATGCAATGCAGCGGTTATAACCTTTATGTGATGGGTGCGCAGGGGATCGGTAAACATACGCTGGTCGAAAATGTACTGGCACCGATTATCAAACAGCGACCAAAGCCTGATGACTGGGCTTATCTGCATAATTTTACCGATCCGCAAACACCCTATGCTGTGGCTTTGCCTGCCGGTCAGGGCAGACAATTACGCGCTGATATTGAAACCTGTGTCCGCCGACTGGAGAAATTGTTGCCGGAAGCATTTGATGATGAATACTACCGTGAGCGGATCCGCTCTCTGGAAGCCCACGCTAGGCAGCATCGCATCCGGTTATTTGCGCCACTGCAACAGGCCGCTGATGCACGCGATATTGTGTTACTGCGCTTGCAGGATGGCAGTTATGCTTTTGCCGCTCAACGCGATGGCGAGATTTTGCATGATGATGAATTTGAAGAGTTGCCTTTGTCAGAGCAGGTGGCAACCGAAGCGGCGATTGCCGATTTACATGCCAGTTTGCAAGAAACATTGCTCGAATTACGCGAGTGGGAGCGGGATCATTTAAAGAAAATTACCGCGCTCAATGATGACGTGGCGCTGGAGGTTATCAGCCGGCAAATGGATGTGCTGCGGCATGCTTACCCGCAGGTAGCGCGTTTGCAGCTTTATTTTGATGAAATGCTCAAAGATCTGCATGCCAATGTCGACTGGTTTTTGAAGGAAACAGTGCGTAGCGAAGAGGGCAATATCGAAGATAACCGGCTGCGCCGCTATCAGATCAATTTATTGGTGGATCATGCCGATACCGAGGGCGTACCGCTGGTTTATCTGAATCAGCTAAATCATCAGTCGCTGTTGGGCTGTGTTGAGAATATGGCAATGATGGGCGCATTGGTGACCGACTTTACGCTGATCCGGGCAGGGGCGGTGCACCGTGCCAATGGCGGTTTTCTGGTATTGGATATTGAACAATTACTGATGCAGCCGTTTGCCTGGGAAGGCCTGAAGTCGGTGTTGAAAGCCCGGCAAGTGCAGTTTGAGAATCTGGAGCGGACCTATTCGCTGGTCGCAACAGTATCGCTTGCGCCAGAACCGATCCCACTGGATCTGAAAGTGATTTTGCTGGGTGAACGGCATTTGTATTACGAGTTATATGAGCTGGATCCGGATTTTGCCAGCTTGTTCAAAGTGGTGGCTGATTTTGAAGATGATATGCCGCGCTTAGCGGCCAATCATTTGCACTATGCGCGGCTGCTGGCGGATATTATTCAGGATGAGGCACTTCCGGCTATGCAGCGGGATGCTGTTGCCAGAATGATCGAACATGCGGCCCGTGAAAACGAAGATGCGCAGCGACTTTCACTGCATGTCGGCAATATGATTGATCTGCTGCATGAATCGGCCTATTGGGCGCTGAGTAGTCAACAAAACAGCATTGCCCGCAGCCATGTGGAACAAGCGCTTGCGCAACGTGAAAAGCGTCTGGACCGGTTGCGTGATGAAGTTTACCGGCAGATCCATCGCGGCATTTTACAGCTTGATCTGCAAGGCATGGAGACCGGCCAGATCAATGCCTTATCGGTATTCTCTGTAGGCAGTTTTCATTTTGCCCAGCCGACACGTGTTACCGCCAATGCCCGGTTTGGTGACGATACCATTATTGATATTGAGCGCGAAGTTGAACTGGGCGGCAGTCTGCATGCTAAAGGTGTGCTGATTTTGTCAGGTTATCTCGGTGCACATTATGCGCAGGACAAACCACTGTCGATGTCAGCGAGTATTGTGTTTGAGCAGAACTACGGTGAAATTGATGGTGACAGTGCGACATTGGCCGAGCTGTGCGCTTTATTGTCAGCAATTGCCAGATTACCTTTGCGTCAGGATCTGGCAGTCACCGGCTCGATGAATCAGCGTGGTGAAGTGCAAGCAGTCGGCGGCATCAATGAAAAAATAGAAGGTTTTTTTGATGTCTGCCAAATGCAGGGGCTGACGGGCCAGCAGGGCGTAATTTTACCGGCCAGCAATCAACAACATTTGATGCTAAAAAACGATGTTATTGATGCGGTCAAAGCCGGGCAATTCCATTTGTATGCGGTGACTGAAGTTGATGAAGCGATTGCATTGCTGACGGGAATAGATGTTGGTCTGCCCAATGATAATGGTGATTATCCGGCACACAGTTTTAATGCGGCGGTGGCCGACAGACTGAAGGGCTGGGCGGATGTACACAAACATGACAAAGCATCAGACGCTGAGGATTAAGCTAAGTTTTTTTGTTTTCTGGACGCTAAAAAGCAGACATTAACGTCATTGGAGCGCTGTGATGAAAATTACATTTTTGCCCGGTCTGTTACTGATTATGGCGGGCTTGCCGGTGCAGTCCATGACTTTGCCGCCGGTGCCGACTGAGCCACTTTATTACGAACCACCTGTGGTAAAGCCGACAGAAAATCAGCAGCGGTTTGACTGTTATCAGCTCGACAGCGCGATTAATGAGTTACACCCTTATCGCTATACCTATAAGCCCAATTACTATAGTGATGGCAGCAATAAACTGGCGACGTCACTGATTGTTGTCGACAGCATTCCAATCGTCGAAGGCTGGCTGGGCCTCGCTTATTTGGGTTATTCGGCGTTGCTTGATGAAAAAGAGGCCCGGCGGACACAAAATGTTGAACAGCAAATTGCCATGTTACAACGGTTAAAGGCCGAACAACACTGCTTTCAGTAGCGATTAATGGACAGTTGTCAAGCGACTGTTTTCCTTGTGGCAAGGATGTAATCTGGGGTACTATCAAGTTGCAAAACTACCCGGAGAGGTAATCGTTATGAGTAGCACAATAGATATTAAAACAAAGTGGTACGCTAACAATCATGAGACAAGTAGCAGCATCCGTGACAAATGGCAGAAGGCGAATGCAGTGCGACAAAAAATGAAGAAAGTCCCTTGGTATAAAGCGAACAAACAACCAACCCAGCATCATGGTACGCCCTGGTATCGGGCAAACTTGGTCAAGCATCTGGATACCAAGAAAAAATGGTACGAAGCTAATCTGCGCAGCGCTTTGGAAAGCGTTCGTGCTACCCGCAAATGGTATGAGGCCAATCTGGATAATACGCGGACACAAACCCACTGGTTTGACTACCGCGAAAAAGGCCATACCGATGCC
>CAMPHB010000167.1 GCA_946885755.1 uncultured Methylophaga sp.
CAAACTGGCAGCTGGCACCCGCTGCGCACTGGAACATGGCGGCATCGCACCGGTAATTGTTGATAAATCCGCCGATATTGAAGCGATTGTGCCGGGACTTGCTAAAGGCAGCTTTTATCATGCCGGCCAGGTCTGTGTGTCGGTACAGCGGGTTTATGCCGATACCTCAATTGCCCGGGAATTGGCCGAAAAATTAGCGGCTGCCGGTAACAATATGCTGGTGGGTGACCCGGTTTCAGATAAAACAGCGGTCGGGCCGTTGATCCGTCCCGAAGAAGTTGACCGCGTTGATAGCTGGGTGCAGCAAGCCATTGATCAGGGCGCCGAATGTTTATCAGGCGCTAAAACCCTGCCCAATAACTGTTATGCGCCAACGGTATTATTTAATCCGCCGGTTGATGCCAAAGTCACACAGCATGAGATTTTCGGGCCGGTGGTGTGTATTTATCCGGTGACTGATTTAGATACAGCCATTAACGCCGCCAACAACACTGATTTTGCCTTTCAGGCAGCTGTTTACAGCAAGGATATTGATCAGGCTATGTATGCTGCGAGCCGGCTCGATGCCTCTGCAGTGATGATTAATGAACATACTGCTTTCAGGGTCGACTGGATGCCATTTGCCGGCCTCAAACACTCAGGTCATGGTACCGGTGGCATCGCCTATTCGATGGAAGATATGCAGATCGACAAAATGATCGTGCTGACTTCAAAAGCCATTCCGTAAACAGCAGACAAAAAAAGACCGCCGGAAGGCGGTCTTTTTAAACGGTAATTACGGTGATTATTCCTGCATCATCCGCAACATCCAGGCCGTTTTCTCATGAATCACCATACGGTCTGAAACCAGCGCCGCGGTTGATTCATCTTCAGCATCTTCAGCCAGTTTCAGTGCTTCGCGGCAGGTTTTCACCACTTGTTCATGGCTTTCGTTGAGAATTTTCACCATTTCTTTAGCATCCGGCACACCTTCAACCTCTTGGATGGAGCTGAGTTTGGCGAATGCTTTATAAGTACCCGGCGCCGCAACACCCAGGGTACGGATGCGCTCGGCAATCTCATCAACTGCGGTGGCAAGCTCAGTGTAGTGCTCTTCAAACATCAGATGCAGATCCCGGAAACGCGGGCCACTGACATTCCAGTGGAAGTTATGCGTTTGCAGATACAGTGTGTAAGAGTCAGCCAGCAAATGTTTCAGTGACTCGGCGACTTTGGTGCGGTCCTGCTTGTTAATACCGATATCAATCTTGGTCATAAAACCTCCTTAGTTTTAGCTGCCGGCATGGCAAATTCCCTGCCGGCGGTTGATTTATATCCTTACAGCAAATCGACAATTCTTAAATTATCACTCACGCCGTCAATGCTGCGTGAAGTACAGATGGATAATACCTGCTGTTTTATTACTGTCATTAACCTGAATAAAACATGGGGATGGTTAAGGTAATAATCAACGCACCGAGCGGTAAATACCGTTGCGGCCTTTTTTGCTGAGCACGAGTTGCCATAACTGACCATTTTTACAGCGGAAGAAACCGGCACAGGCATGCAGGTAATACTTCCACATCCGGTAAAAGCGCTCATTGTATTTGCTGCGCAACTGCGGCCAGGCCTTATCAAAATTCTGCCACCAGGCCATCAGCGTTTTGTCGTAATCCGGGCCAAAATTGTGCCAGTCTTCGATGATAAAACGCCCGTTCAGCACATTGCCGAGTTCCTGTGCCGAGGGCAGTTTGCCATTGGGGAAAATATAACGATCAATCCACGGGTCCACTTTCAGCACGGTTTTATATGAGCCAATGCTGTGCAATAAAAACAGCCCGTTGTCTTTCAGTAGCCGGGCGGCAGTATCAAAATAGGTGACATAGTTTTTTGGCCCGACATGCTCAAACATGCCGATAGAAACGATTTTGTCGAACTTCCCGCGAACATCCCGATAATCCTTGAGGGCGATGGTCACCGGTAAACCGGCACAACGTTGCTGGGCCAGTTTTTGCTGCTCTTTGGAGATCGTCACACCAAATACTTCAACGCCGTAATGCTCTGCAGCATATTTAGCAAAACTGCCCCAACCACAGCCGATTTCAAACACCGTTTCGCCGGGCTGCAAATCCAGTTTGCGGCAGATCAGATCCAGCTTGGCGATTTGCGCATCATTGAGGTTATCGGCCCCGGCCCAGTAACCGCAAGAATAACTCATGGTCGGATCCAGCATCGCCTCAAAAATATCGTTGCCGGTATCGTAGTGTTTTTCACCCACCTCAAATGCCCGCTGGCTGGTTTGCAGATTAAACAGATTCTGCCGGATGATTTCGCCCAGCAGCCGCAGTTTGGCCCAGCCCCCAAGCTGTTGTTCGGCTTCGGCTCTCAATAGCCGCGCGAATAATTCGTCGAGGGCGTGGCTTTCCCACATATTGTCCATATAACTTTCGCCAAAGCCCAGCGAACCCTGCGTCAGAATGCGCCGGTAAACCCGGTCATCAAACACCTGAATATCCCAGGGATTATCGCCATTAAACCGGACGCCGGCTTTGGCGGCAATATCGCTGAGTACCGGCGGCGCGCCGGTGGTTTCGGTCTGGCGGTGATGTTGCTCGCCAAAATGTGAATGCCCTGACTGTGTGCGCTGACTCATAACGATAACCAAGCTCCCTATTTGGTCACAATGTCACCATAGCGCATCTTGGCAACGATTTGAATCGGGATTTTACTTATATTTAATCATGCTGTTAGCTTACAAAAAACTGCGGGCGCTGCTTTAAAACGTCAATCAAAATCACTGGCAGCAATATGCCGATGATCAGTCATTTTCAGCAGGATAATTCGTGTTTTTTCAGTTAAGGTTAAGCTTGGCATTGTAAGCTTGCTCTAAAATCAGGTTGTAACAAGCCTGCGGAGAATTACTGATGAAACCGAAAATCCTGAGCCGAATTGCTGGTAGTCTGATAATGCTGCTGGCGCTGTTTCCGGCGGTGGCTGACGATGTCAGCCATAACGAAGCGCGCCTGTTACGTGAGTCGGGCAAAATCATGCCGCTGGAGCAGATCATTGATATCGCCAAATCTTTTAAAGCCGGTGAAGTTATTGATACCGCACTGGAAGAAGATGATGGCCGTTATGAATATGAAATCGAAATTCTCGACGCCAATGGCCGGGTCTGGGAAATGGAGTTTGATGCGGCCGGCGGTGAATTGCTGGATCTGGAACTGGATGACTGATTATGCGTCTGCTGCTGGTTGAAGACGATCCACTGGCCGGCCCGGCCCTGCAACAGGCACTGAGTCAGGCAGGTTATGCCGTGGATCTGGCGGTTGATGGCATTGATGCCGAAGCACTTGGTGATATTGAGCCTTATGACATTGTGGTACTGGATTTGGGCTTACCGGAACGGCCCGGCCTGGAAGTACTGAAAAACTGGCGCAGCCGTGGCAACCCTCTGCCGGTGGTGATCCTGACCGCGCGCGGTAGCTGGGAAGAAAAAGTCGCGGGCTTTAAAACCGGTGCCGATGACTATGTTGCCAAACCCTTTCAAACCGAAGAGTTACTGGCCCGCATCAATGCCGTGTTAAAACGCAGCCATGGTAAACACAGCGGGCCATTAACGGCTGCCGGCTTGCAATTGGATGAAGATGCCCAGAAAGTTACTTTAGCCGATGGTCGCCAGCTGATGCTGACCGGAACGGAGTTCCGGCTACTACGTTATTTTATGCTGCATCCCGGTCAGGTGGTTTCAAAAAGCCGTTTGACCGAACATGTTTACGACTATGACAGCGATAAAGACAGCAATGTGATGGAAGTCTACGTAAACCGGCTACGGCAAAAAATCGGCGCAGCCTATATCCGCACCCGCCGCGGTCAGGGTTACGTGTTCAGCGATTCATGACCTCATTAAAACGGCGCTTAACGCTGGGGCTGACGGTCACGCTGAGTATTCTGCTGATTTTACAGTGGGCGCTTATCAGTATTGCCATTGATCAATTAACTAAAGCCCAGCTCAGCGAACGTCTGCAAAGTGAATCTGAAAGTCTGCTCGGCCATTTAGAAATCGATACTAACGGCAAACTATCACTTGATGGTCAGGTGCTGAGCAGTTTGTATCAACGGCCGTTTTCCGGGCGTTATTATATGGTTTGCAGTGATCCGCAATGCCTGCAATCGCGCTCTTTGTGGGATGAACAGCTGACTGTTGACCAAATTGGCCAGGGGCAGCAGCAACAAATGTATTTAGCCGGCCCGCAGGACGAAAAATTGTTTGTGGTGGCCAATGGTTACAGCAAACGTGGTCAAAATCTGACCGTCACCATCGCTGAAGATATTCAGCCGCTGCGTGAAGATCGGCAGCGGTTTCAGTGGTTGTTTACGCTGGTCTCGGCAATGGGCCTGCTATTGCTGCTGGCAGTGCAATGG
>CAMPHB010000168.1 GCA_946885755.1 uncultured Methylophaga sp.
TTAAGTCGCTGGTAACTTATGACGGTGAACTTGATTTTGCCGTACCCGGTGAAGCCGTTACCGTCACGCTGCGTGATGAAATTGATGTCAGCCGGGGTGACATGATTGTGCATCGCGACCATCAACCGCATGTGTCCAGCCATTTCAAAGCCATGGTGGTGTGGATGACCGAGCAGCCGCTGACCGCCAACAAGCAATACAGTATCAAGGTCGGTGTGGCTGACAGTACCGGCATGATGACCCATGTTGATCACCAGATTGACGTCAATACCCTGCAACACAAAGATGCCAGCGTATTAGGTCTCAATGAAATCGGTCTGTGTGAGTTTTCGCTCAATAAACCAGTGGTATTTGATGCCTACAAACGTAACCGTCATACCGGTGCATTTATTGTCATTGACCGGTTGAGTAATGTGACCATTGGTGCCGGCATGATCACCGAAGCCGTTAATCATCAGGGCGAAACCGTTCACAGCGGTGAATTTTCAGAGTTTGAGCTGGAACTGAATGCATTGATCCGCAAGCATTTCCCGCACTGGGATGCCAAAGATCTGCGTGATCTGTTGGGCTGATACTGATTACCACCCAGTAATGTGATCTGTTTCACATTACTGGGTGGCGTCTTTTGCGCGATTTAACAGGCTGCAATACGTTTGTGTAAAAACAGGGTTTTGAAACGCAGCTTTTTTGATAGCTTAAGTTTTTGAATTTTTTTAAGTTCTTGATTGAACCCTTGAAAATCAGTAAATCCCTGATTCACAACAACACCAAGTTTGGCTATTTTTTCGATGGTTTGAATAGTTGTATTGGCCGGAGGATTTATGAAACATCAACCTGACTTTCGCGAGGTCGGCTGTAAAGAATGTGCGAATGGCAGTTTGCTGGGTTTCGATTTCACCATGGCGTTGCAGCCCATCGTTGATATCGAAGCCAATAATATCTGGGCGCATGAAGCATTGGTACGCGGCCTTAATAACGAACCTGCCGGCCATGTGTTTGCCAATGTTAATGATGGTAACCGTTACAGGTTTGACCAGGCCTGCCGGGTTAAGGCGATAAAACTGGCCGCTGAGTTAGGCATCGATACCATGCTCAGTATCAACTTTATGCCCAATGCCGTTTACAAACCTGAACTGTGTATTCGCACCACGCTGATGGCGGCCGAGGAGTTTAACTTCCCGGTTGAGCAAATCATTTTTGAAATCACCGAAAGTGAAAAAATCGATGATTACGATCATCTGAAAGCCATTGTGCAGTATTACCAGCAGTCGGGCTTTAAAACGGCAATTGATGATTTTGGTGCGGGTTATGCCGGCCTGAATATGCTGGCAGATATGCAAACCGATATCGTTAAGCTGGATATGGCGCTGGTACGGCATATTGATACCGACAAAATCCGCCAGACCATTATCCGTGGCATTTTGCAGGTGTGTGCTGATTTAAATATTCGCGTTATTGCCGAAGGTATTGAAACCCGTGAAGAGCTCAATACCCTTAAAGCCATGGGGATTAAGCTATTTCAGGGGTTTTATTTTGCCCGGCCAGCGTTTCAGTCAGTCGCTGATGTTGATCCGGCATTGTTTGCCGCTTAAACCCCGTTGATTGCGCTGCGCCATTTTTCAAGTTTTACCTCAAATGACATGGCGGCATAAGCCGGGCTGGTAGACGGTAACGGTGTTAACTCAATGCCCGTCGGTACCATCACATGACGCTTAAATAACTGCGCTGCTTTGCCGCCGTTTAACAAAATGGCTTTAATGTCGGGATGGTGGTGAAAAAAAGCCGAAAAATCATTGATAAGCAGGCTGTCAGTTTCGATATTACCGTCCAGACTGCCGCGCCGCCGGCAGCTTCTTAATACATCCCAAACGGCAATTTTTTCGCTGACCAGCGCTGAACAGCGTTGGTCATAATGCATATCCGGCCAGTTAAAAATCCGCTGCATAACCGGCCAGAAAGCGTTGCGCGGATGTGCATAATATTGCTGCTGTTGCAGTGAAGCTATGCCGGGCATTGAACCGACAATCAAGATCTGCGCGTCAGGCGCTGCCAGCCAGTCAAAGCTGTGTGCAACCGCTGCGGTCATTACTGGTAAAGTTCGCCATCGTGGCGGATCCAGCCATGCGGATGACGATTGGCCGGATCATGATGAGTCCAGTGCATAATGCCGCCTTTTTCACTCCAGACATATTCACCGTATAAATCAACTTCGTCGCCAACCTGCAAATTCTCAATGCGTGGCGCCAGATCGATATTGTGGGCAACCAGCAAGCTCAAGCCGCTCGGTAATTCAACGATAAACCGCTGATGGCGGCTGCCGTCATTATCATCGGCAAGCAGTCTGATGACCTCGCCACTGACTTCTATCTGGACATCAGACTGACGGTTTTCAAACAAACTTTCGGCAGTGACTGCCTGAAGTGCCTGACGATCCACCCCGGTCTGATAAAAACTGCCGATAAACAGCACCACGGCAAAGCCGAAAATCAGCCAGATGCGCTGTATCATGCGTTTTTGTTTGGACATGTTTATACCCTCAAAATATGGCCGCTAATATGCCATATTTCTCTGTTACCGGCAGGGTGGCGAAGTCAATTTTGCGGATGGTTACCGGTTTTTCAGCAACTAAATAACCCGGCTTCAGGCAATGACGGCATCATTACAGTCATTCAGTTCGGTGCATTTGTTATCGAAACAAATATCAATATAGCTATTTATAATTTCCTGTTATATGTCTTGGCCGTTATAATGTTTGGTCCATTGAAACCGTTTAGAGATCTTAGATGTATCAATACGATAAGTATGATCAGGCGATGGTTGATCAACGGGTCGCGCAATACCGCGATCAGACACGCCGCTACCTGGCTGGCGAGTTAACCGAAGATCAATTCCGTCCGCTGCGCCTGGCGAATGGCCTGTATATTCAGATTCATGCGCCGATGCTGCGCGTCGCTGTGCCTTACGGCATGATGTCAGCGACACAAGTCCGCAAAATTGCCGATATTGCCCGTCGTTATGACCGTGGTTTTGTGCATTTCACCACACGCACCAACTTCCAGATGAACTGGCCGAAACTGGAAGATGTGCCGGATATTCTGGCCGAACTGGCAACCGTGCAAATGCATGCGATTCAGACCAGTGGTAACGATATCCGTAACACCACTACCGACCAACTGGCCGGTATTAATGCTGATGAGATTGAAGATCCACGGCCCTGGGCAGAAATCATTCGGCAGTGGTCGACATTCCACCCCGAATTCGCTTATCTGCCACGTAAATTCAAGATTGCCATTATTGCCACTAAAGAAGACCGCGCCGCCACGCAATTGCACGACATCGGTCTGCGCATGGTCAAAAATCATGAAGGTGAAGTTGGTTTTGAAGTATTGGTAGGCGGCGGTCTGGGCCGGACCCCGGTGATTGGTGTGCAGATCCGGCCATTCCTGGAAAAACAGGATTTATTGTCCTACCTGGAAGCCATTTTGCGAGTGTATAACCGCCTTGGCCGCCGTGATAACAAATACAAAGCCCGTATCAAAATCACCGTTCGGGAACATGGTATCAACCATATTCGTGAGCTGGTTGAAGCCGAATGGGTGCAAATGCGTCAGCAGCTTAAGCTGGATCAAAAAGAAATTGATCGCGTTAAAGCGCATTTCACTGAACCGGCTTATGAAGCGGATGCAGCGGCTGATACCAGTTTTGAAGAAATGCTGGCGGAAGATAAAGACTTTGCCCGCTGGGTTAAGCAGAACACCGTGGATCACAAAATCCCCGGTTACCGAGCGGCCTATATTTCATTGAAAAAACCGGGTGTACCGCCGGGTGACATTACCTCAGAACAACTGGATGTGGTCGCAGATCTGGCCGATGAATTCAGCTTTGGCGAAGTGCGCTCAACGCATACCCAGAATCTGATTCTGACCGATGTCAAGCAAGGTGATTTGTATGCCTTATGGCTGCGGTTACATGCCGAACAATTGGCAACGCCTAATATCAATACGCTGGGCGATATTATTTGCTGCCCGGGTCTTGATTATTGCGGTTTGGCCAATGCTACGTCGATTCCGTTATCCAAGCAGATTATGCAACGCTTCGATGATGTCGATTATCTCAATGATCTGGGTGATATTAAGATCAAATTCTCTGGCTGCATGAATGGCTGTGCGCATCAGAGTGTCGGCCATATTGGTATTCTTGGCGTCGATAAAAAAGGCGAAGAGTGGTATCAATTCACACTCGGTGGCAGCTCTGAAGCCGATGCGTCACTGGGTGAACGCTTAGGCCGCGCTATCCCTAAAGATGAAGTGGTCGACACGGTCGGACAATTGCTGGATGCCTAAGTGGAATTACGCCATGAAGAGGAGAGTTTTCTGGGCACTGTTCTTCGTTTAGGTAT
>CAMPHB010000169.1 GCA_946885755.1 uncultured Methylophaga sp.
ACCCAGCTGATATCGCCAAATCGTATCAAGCCGGCGGCGCAGCCTGTTTATCGGTACTGACTGATCAGGATTTTTTTCAGGGCCATGAAGATTATTTACAGCAGGCGCGTGCAGCCTGTGATCTGCCGGTGATTCGCAAAGACTTTATCATCGATCCGTATCAGGTGTTTGAAGCCCGGGCGATCAATGCCGATTGCATTTTGCTGATTGTTGCCGCGCTGGATGACGGTCAGCTGGAAGACTTGAGTCAACTGGCGCTGCACCTGGATATGGATGTGCTGGTGGAAGTGCACGATGCTGACGAACTGCAACGGGCAATGGTATTGAACTTGCCACTGATTGGCATCAATAACCGAGATCTGCGGACCTTTGACACCCGTCTGGAAACCACGCTGGATTTGCTGAAACAGATCCCTGATGAAACTCTGGTGGTTACAGAAAGCGGCATTCACACGCCAGCTGATGTCGCTTTAATGCGCGAACATAACGTTAACGCGTTTCTGGTGGGTGAGGCTTTTATGCGTGCCGATGATCCCGGTCAGGCCCTGCATCAGCTGTTTATCTAATCAGCCCGCCTGCGATTTTAATTGCGCCGGTGAACGGCGGTGGGCTTCGTCATAGAGAATAACGGTTTTGCCATGTGCCCAGAGCATGCCCTGCTCCTGTAATTCTTTCAGCACGCGGCCAACCATTTCTCTTGAACAGCCAACGATGCGGCTGATTTCCTGGCGGGTGACTTTAATTTGTGTGCCCTCTTCATGGCGCATTGCATCAGGTTGCGCCGCGAGTTCTTCCAATGCTGCTGTAACACGACCAGCGACATCTAAAAACGCCATATCCGAGGCTTTACGGGTCGTACTGAGCAGACGGCGGGCCAGCTGCTCGGCCAGGGTTTGCAGCAGGATCGGATAACTGTTTTTCAGCTGCGTGGTCGCCATGCTGCGAATTTGTTGGTAGCTGATTTCTTCGGTGCGACAGTCACTGCGGGCACGCACGGTCACCATCCGGTCACCCACTTCCGAAAACAGACCGATTTCACCAATAAAATCACCCTGATTCAAATAGGCCACAATCAGCTCCTCGCCCTCTTCATTTTCCATGCAAATGCTGACGGAGCCTTCGCGTAAATAATAGAGTTTATCGGCGGCATCGCCGGGGCGCACAATAATGGTTTTTGCGGGGTAATGACGACTGTGACAATGCTGAAAAAACTCAGCCAGACCGGCTTCGATTGCTTTATGTTTATGATAATCCATCGTTTTTCCCATCGCCGGGCTGGCGTTTAAAGTCGAACAAATTCTGCCCAATGATGACGAATATGGCAAAATTGTGACCATTTAGCAACGCAAATAGGAATCATAATGAAAGCGCGGGTCAAATGGGTTGAAGATGTTTTGTTTCTGGGGCAGAGCGGTACCGGCCATACCGTGGTCATGGAAGGTCCGGCTGAATCCGGCGGCAAAGATACCGGTATGCGGCCAATGGAGTTACTGCTCTTGGGCATGGCCGGCTGTACTGCTTATGATGTGGTCGGCATTTTGAAAAATTCCAAACAAGACATCAGCGATTGTGATGTACGGGTCGAAGCCGAGCGCGCCGAAGATATGCCCAAAGTCTTTACCAAAATTCATGTGCATTACATCGTCACAGGCCGTAATGTAAAAGCCAATTTTGTGGATCGGGCAATCAAACAATCCACCGAAAAATATTGCTCAGCATCGATCATGCTCGGCAAAACCGCTGAAATCAGCCACGATTTTGAGATTATTGAACAGGATTAAAGCACAACCAATGGAAACGTTTATCTACAAAAGCCGCAAAAAAGACGAGCTGTATTTATATCTGGCTGAAAAAGACGACTTTTCGGTGGTGCCGGAAGATTTAATGAAATCGCTCGGCAGCGAGCCACAGTTTGTTATGCAGCTGACGCTGAGTGAGCAGCGCAAACTGGCCCGTGAAGATGTCCGTAAAGTCATGCAAAATCTGCAGGAAAACGGCTTTCATTTACAAATGCCACCGCCCGCAGATTTGATTTTACAACGCGAACGCGCCGGTAAACCGCATTAAATCAACTTCTTCAATTGATACAACTGTTCGAGCGCCTGTTTCGGCGTTAATTCATCCGGCGTCAAATCTTCAAGTGCTTTGATTAACCGGGAATTTTCGGCAGCAGGCTGAAATAAATCAGCCTGTGGCTGTACGGCAGTTTCAGACTGGCTAATGGCTTGCGACTGCTCCAACTGCTGTAATTTTTGCCGCGCAGCAGCAATCACATCGGCGGGCACACCAGCCAGTTGCGCGACCTGCAAACCATAACTCTGGCTGGCAGCACCGGCTTTGAGCTGATGCAAAAAGACAATCTTGTCACCATGCTCAATCGCATCAAGATGCACATTGGCGGCTGTTTCATACAACCCCGGCAACTGCGTCATTTCAAAATAATGCGTCGCAAACAGGCTGTACGCGCCAATATCACGCACCAGTTTTTCCGCACAGCTCCAGGCTAAAGCCAACCCGTCAAAGGTACTGGTACCGCGGCCGACTTCATCCATCAGCACCAGGCTGTGCCGGCTGGCATTATTCAGAATATTCGCCGCTTCATTCATTTCCACCATAAAGGTCGAACGCCCGGCAGCTAAATCATCACTGGCACCGATACGGGTGAAAATCTGATCCACCGGACCAATTTCAGCAGCATCAGCTGGTACAAAACTGCCCATATAGGCCAGAATGACAATTAACGCTGTTTGCCGCATATAAGTCGATTTACCGCCCATATTCGGTCCGGTAATAATCAGCAGCCTCGCTTTATCATCAAGTTGCAAATCATTGGCGCAAAAAGGTGTACTTTGCACTGCTTCAACGACCGGATGCCGGCCGGCAGTGATGCGCATGACCGGTTCATCAAGCAGTGTCGGCGCCACATAATTAAGTTGTTGCGCCCGC
The DNA here is from genome assembly GCA_946885755.1 of uncultured Methylophaga sp. The sequence goes on from CAMPHB010000169.1 coordinate 2,947, forward strand.
TCTGCCAGATTACAAAACACATCCAATTGCGCCAATGCCTGTGCCGACTGATGTAATGCCGGCAAATCAACGCTAAGGGCATCAAATAACTGCTCATACAAGGCTTTTTCCAGTGCCAGCGCTTTTTCCTGAGCGCTGAGCACTTGCTCTTCGTATTGTTTGAGCTCCGGCGTGATATAGCGTTCAGCGTTTTTCAGCGTTTGCCGGCGCTGATAATCCAGCGGTAAATCCACATCATGCACCCGGCCGACTTCGATAAAAAAACCATGCACTTTGTTATAGCCCACTTTCAGCGTGTTAACACCGGTTCGCTGACGCTCACGCTGTTCCAGTTCGGTGAGAAAAGCATTGGCATTTAGATGTAAATTGCGCAGACGATCCAATTCGTCATCAAAGCCTGCAGCAATGACACCACCATCACGGATCAGCAGCGGTGGTTCTTCAATGATTGCCCGTTCCAGCAGATCCCGCGTTTCTTTAAAATGGCCGAGTTGGCGATCCAGTTGTTTTAAAACACCGCCATCAAAAACCGATAACTGCTGATGCAACTCCGGCAGGCAGCGCAGCATCTGCCTTAATTGCGTAAAATCACGCGGTTTGGCAGTCCGCAGTGCCAGACGGGTGACAATGCGTTCAATATCACCAAGCGGTTTCAATAAACTTTGTAAGGCTGATGTTTGTTGACTATGAAGCAGCGCGGCAATCACCTGATGCCGGCTTGTTAACACGCTGCGCTGCCGACAGGGCTGCAACAGCCAGCGTCTTAATAATCGGCCACCCATTGGCGTCAATGTTTTATCAATGACCGCCAGTAGCGTGTGTTCGCGGCCACCGGCAAGGTTGGTTTCCAGTTCCAGATTGCGCCGCGACTGCGGATCGATACTGATAAAGTCACTGAGCTGCTCAACGCTGAGGCTGCGTAACTGCGGTAAAGCTGATTGCTGAGTTTGTTGGGCATAGTTCAGTAAACAGCCGGCAGCCTGTATGCCAAGCTTTAACGCTTCACAGCCAAACCCTTTTAAATCCTGCGTGGCAAAATGCTCGCATAGTCGCCGGTGCGCCGCATCCAGCTCAAAATGCCATTCCGGTACCAGCCGCCATTGTTTTTCATAAGCAGTCAATTGCGAGCGTAGCGAGTCATCGGCCAGAATTTCCGCCGGTTTCAGGCGGGCCAGCTCTGCTTGTAATGCAGTTTCGTTATCAAGCTCGGTCAACCAGAAGCGACCACTGCTCAAATCGGCCGCAGCCAGACCAAAAGCATTTTTACCCGCGCTGATGGCCAGCAAAATATTGTCACGTTGTTTATCTAATAGCGCATCATCGGTCAGCGTGCCCGGCGTCAGAATACGCACCACTTTGCGTTCCACCGGCCCTTTACTGGTCGCCGGGTCGCCGATTTGTTCACAAATGGCCACTGATTCGCCGGCCTTTAATAACCGCGCTAAATAACCA
>CAMPHB010000170.1 GCA_946885755.1 uncultured Methylophaga sp.
GTTCTAAAAACAACTGTTGCTGGGCTTTGCTGGCAAATCCCATCACCCGCTCGATACCCGCCCGGTTATACCAGCTGCGGTCAAACAAGACGATTTCACCGGCTGATGGTAAATGCTGAATATAGCGCTGAAAATACCACTGACCCTGTTCAGTGCTGCTCGGTTTCGGTAAAGCAACAACACGGGCTCCACGCGGATTCAGATGTTCGGTAAAGCGTTTGATGGTGCCACCCTTACCGGATGCATCACGACCTTCAAATAACACCAGCAGCCGCTGTTCGGTCTGCTGGGCCCAGCGCTGAACCTTGAGCAATTCCAGTTGCAGTAAATGTTTCTGCTCGCGATAAATTTTAACGGGCAGTTTGGCAGTCATCAGCGGATTTTTTGTAAAATCAACCCCGCCAAAGGCGATAAATTAATCGTGACCGAATGTGAACGTTCCGCCCACGGCTGCGGGTCGCTGTGCACTTCTTGCGCCGTCGTAAAATTACTGCCCCAGTAATATTCCGAATCAGAATTAAAAATCACCTTGTAGCTGCCGGCTTCTGGTACCGCGCCACGGTAGTTGTTACGGGTGACCGGGGAGAAATTAAACACTGCGACAATGCAGTCCTGATCAGTCTTTCGCAACAGACTTAATACCGACTGTTCGTGATCATGGCAATCCAGCCATTCAAAGCCACGCGACTCAAAATCAAACTGATGCAGTGCCGGCAGATCTTTGTATAACTGATTTAAATCTGACACCAGTTGCTGTAAACCCTGGTGTGGCGGGTAATCGAGCACATACCATTCCAGCTGGCTGTCAGAATTCCACTCCGCTCCCTGACCAAATTCCGAGCCCATAAACAGCAGTTTTTTGCCCGGATAACAGTACATAAACGTGTATAGCAAACGCAGATTGGCAAATTGCTGCCACTCATCACCGGGCATTTTGTGGCGCATAGAACCTTTGCCATGGACCACTTCATCATGTGAAAACGGTAAAACAAAGTTTTCGGTAAAAGCGTATAACAGGCCAAAAGTCAGCTGGTTATGGTGATAACGGCGATGAATCGGGTCCTGCTTCATATATTCAAGGATGTCGTGCATCCAGCCCATATTCCACTTCATTGAAAAGCCCAGACCGCCGATATCAGTCGGCCGCGAAACCATCGGATAAGAAGTCGATTCTTCGGCGGCAATAATGCACCCAGGATGCGCCTGATGCAGCACGGTATTAACCTGCTTGAGAAACTCAATCACCTCCAGATTTTCACGGCCGCCATAACGGTTAGGCAGCCATTCACCGTCTTTGCGGGAATAATCCAGATACAACATTGACGCTACGGCATCGACCCGCAGACCATCGATATGGAATTCTTCCAGCCAGAAAAAAGCGCTGGATAACAGAAAGTTACGCACCTCATTACGGCCGTAATTGAAGATCAGCGTGCCCCAGTCCTGATGTTCACCGAGACGTGGATCTTCATGTTCATACAATGCTGTGCCATCAAAGCGGGCGAGGCCGTGGGCATCTTTGGGGAAATGTCCCGGTACCCAGTCGAGTAATACGCCAATATCATTTTGATGGCATAAGTCCACCAGATAACGAAATTCATCGGGCGTACCGAAGCGGCTGGTCGCAGCATAATAACCGGTAGTTTGGTAACCCCAGGACATATCCAGCGGGTGTTCGGTCACGGGCAATAATTCAATATGGGTGAACCCCAGTTTTTTAACGTAAGGCACCAGTGTATCGGCAAGTTCCCGGTAGCTGTAAAAATGACCATCCGCATGACGGCGCCAGGAACCGAGATGTACCTCATAAACGCTGTGCGGGCTGTGTAGCCAGTCACTGCGCTCACGTTTATCCATCCAGTTTTCGTCCTGCCACTGATACTGGCTGGTAAATACTCTGGATGCGGTACCGGGACGCAGTTCGCTGCCTTGGCCATAGGGATCCTGTTTTAAATGCAGGCTGCCATCGTGGTGATTACGAATTTCAAATTTGTATAAGTCACCGGCTTTGAGATCCGGAATAAACAGTTCCCAGACGCCACTCCCGCCTCGCACCCGCATCGGATGCCGGCGGCCATCCCACTGATTGAAATTGCCTACCACACTGACCCGCTGAGCATTGGGTGCCCATGTCGCAAACAGCACCCCGTCGACGCCGTCAACGGTTTTCGGATGCGCACCCAGCATCCGGTAAGCATGCCAGTGGCGGCCTTCAGCAAATAAATGCAAATCATATTCAGATAATTGCGGGCCGAAACTATACGGATCAAACTGACGAATTTCACTTTGATCTTTTTTGCGTTTATGCAGTGCATAAGGTCGTTTTAACTGACCGGGCTGGCCCCGCCACTCAAATATATCGGTGCCTGCCAGACGTTCCAAAACATCACCATTGTCGAGTGTGACGGCATCACAATCTGGTAAAAAAGCGGTCAATTTTGCTTCACCATTACGTTCATGCAACCCGAGTATTGAAAATGGGTCATGATGGCGTGCTTCGATGATTTTTTGTTGGTCGGCTGTCAACGTATTTTCAAAAACCTTGGGCATAATATCCTTCATCAATTTTTTATTGCTCAGCAGGCCGCCGTTGTGGCAGGCTTGAATTCATTACAACACACTTTACAGGCGAAACGCCGGAGATATTGGATATGCCCAAAAATAATAGCACGCGCTTTGTCAGTCGTCTTACCAGAGACACGCTGGCATTGATTCTGGCTGGTGGCCGCGGCTCGCGGCTAAAGCAGCTGACAGACTGGCGTGCTAAACCCGCCGTGCCGTTTGGCGGCAAATTCCGGATCATTGATTTTCCGTTATCTAACTGTGTTAACTCAGGGATCCGGCGGGTTGGGGTGCTGACGCAGTATAAAGCGCACTCGCTGATTCGGCATATCCAGCAGGGCTGGGGGTTTATGCGTGGTGCTTTGGGTGAATTTGTTGAGTTATTACCGGCCTCACAGCGTACCGCGCAGGGCTGGTATGCCGGGACTGCCGATGCGGTATATCAAAATATCGATATTCTGCGTAACCATGGCGCTGAATATGTATTGATCCTCGCCGGAGATCACATTTACAAAATGGATTACGGTGACATGCTGGCCGAACATGTCGCACAAAATGCCGATATGACGATTGGCTGTATCGAAGTACCATTGGAACAGGCCAAAGCATTTGGTGTAATGTCAGTTGATGTGAATCGCCGCATTATTGCGTTTGATGAAAAACCGGCTGAGCCAACGCCGATGCCGGGCCGCGATGATGTGGCGCTGGCGTCTATGGGCATTTACATTTTTAATGCTGCCTTTTTATATGAGCAATTAATCAAAGATGCCGACTCACCAAAATCGACGCACGATTTTGGTCATGACATTATTCCGAGTCTTATCAAGCACTATAAAGTCATCGCTTTTCCGTACAAAGATGTACAAGGCAATGATCCGGGTTACTGGCGTGATGTTGGGACCATTGATGCATTCTGGTCAGCCAATCTGGAATTAATCGGCGTCACACCGGAATTGAATTTATACGACGACAACTGGCCGATCTGGACCCATCAGGCCCAGCAGCCACCGGCGAAATTTGTTTTTGATGACGATGACCGGCGGGGAATGGCGGTCGATTCGATGGTTTCCGGTGGTTGTATTATTTCCGGTTCGACCGTGCGCCATTCAGTGTTGTTTTCCAATGTCGAAGTCCATAGTTTCAGTGTCATTGAAGACAGTGTGGTGTTGCCTGATGTCAGCATTGGCCGTCATTGCCGGTTGAAAAAAGTGGTGCTGGATAAAGGTTGTATTGTGCCGGAAGGCACGGTTATCGGCGAAGATCCGGTGGCTGATGCCAAGCGCTTTGAAGTATCGCCCAATGGTGTCGTTTTGGTGACGCCGGAAATGTTAGGTCAAAATTATCGTTATGTCCGCTAAATTAAAAGTCGTTTTGTGCTGGCATATGCACCAGCCGCAGTACAGTGCGCCCCTGGGTGGTATGTATCAGCTGCCTTGGACTTATTTGCTCGCCATGAAAGATTACGCTGATATGGCGTGGCATCTGGAAAATGTGCCACAGGCCCGGGCGGTGGTTAATTTTGCGCCAACCTTGCTGGAGCAAATTGATGATTATGATCAGCAGTTAAAAGGTCGCTTTAAAGGTACTGGCCGTTTAAAAGACCCATTACTGATGGCGCTGGACTCGCCGGTACAGCCAGCGCATGCCGGCGAACGCCGTAAATTGATTAATGCCTGTTTACGCGCCAATGAAGAAAAACTTATCGCGCCGTTTCCGCATTTTTCACGGTTGGTGGAAATCGCCCGCTGGGCGCTGGAACAAACTGAACGGCTGCGTTATCTGAACGAACAGTTTCTGGTTGACTTGCTGGTCTGGTATCACCT
>CAMPHB010000171.1 GCA_946885755.1 uncultured Methylophaga sp.
TCTTGATAGTCCTGGGTAGAGCCAAAGTTCTGCACTACCGCATCTTCGTAGCCGCCATTTTGCAGCGTGTCGCGAATACCGCTTAAATCAGCTTGTTCGGGATAAGCGATTTCGATCATGGTGCCGCCAGTGAAATCAATACCAAAATTGAGGCCTTTGGTGGCAATCGAATAGATGGCAATGATTAACATCAACGCAGAAATAGCCAGCGCATATTTGCGGACTCCGACAAAATTGATATTGGTTTCTTTGCTCAATAAATGCATGGCGAGCCCCTTAAATAGACAGCTTCGGCCGATGCTGACGACCGTATATTAAATTAATGATCGCCCGGGTACCCATAATCGCCGTAAACATTGACGTCAAAATCCCCAGCGACAAGGTCACCGCAAAACCTTTAATGGTGCCGGTACCAAAACCGAATAACACCACCGCAGCGATCAGCGTGGTGACGTTGGCATCAGCAATGGTGGAAATGGCTTTGTCGTAGCCGGCACTGATACTGGATTGCGGACTGTTACCAAGATGCATTTCTTCACGAATCCGCTCAAAAATAAGCACGTTGGCATCCACGGCCATCCCCACGGTCAGCACGATACCGGCAATCCCCGGCATGGTTAAAGTAGCTTGTAACATTGACAGTAACGCCACCAGCAGCACCAGATTGACCGCCAGCGCCAGGTTGGCGACCAGACCGAACAAACGGTACCAAATCGCCATAAACACCAGCACTAATACCAGACCGATCATGACTGACTTAAAGCCCTGATCAATATTTTCTTGCCCCATGCTCGGGCCAACGGTGCGCTCTTCAACAATTTCAATCGGCGCAGCCAAAGCACCAGCACGTAATAACAGTGCCAAATCACGGGCTTCGGTGGTGCTGTCGAGGCCGGTTATCTGGAATTTTTTACCCAGTTGATCACGGATCGTCGCGACGCTGATGATTTCAGGATATTGCTTGCGGACCCGAACTTCTTCACCATCCACCATTTGCGTTTCTGATTTTGACTCAATAAACACCACGGCCATCGGGTTACCGATATTATCACCGGTGATATTGGTGAAAATTCGTGCACCTTTGCCATCCAGCGTCACTGATACAGCTGGTGAACCGGTTTGACCATCTAAAGTTGATGCCGCGTTAATAACATGTTCGCCAGTCAGCATCACCCGCTTGTTAAGCAGATAGGGTGTGCCATCGCGGTGATAAAACAATTCAGAGTTTGCCGGCACCCGGCCGTTAACCGCATCGCGGGCATCGTTTTGGAAATCCACCAGCCGGAATTCCAGCGTTGCCGTGGCACCGAGGATTTTTTTAGCTTGCGCAGTATCCTGCACACCTGGCAGCTGCACCACAATACGGCTTTGCCCCTGCTGTTGCACTGTTGGTTCGGCAACGCCCAGTTCGTTAATCCGGTTACGCAGCGTGGTAATGTTTTGCTGCAACGCCAGTGTTTGGGTTTCCCGCAGTGCAGTTTCCGTCATTGTTACCTGCAGCGTCGGTTTATCGGCGGCTTCGTCAACGACAACGTTTACTTCCGGATATTCAGTGCTGATTTGTTCTAACGCTTTATCACGCTCGCCAGCGTCGCGAAAACCGAGATACAAGGCGTTGTCCTCTATCTCAACGCGGGTATAACGAATAACCGCTTCACGCAATAACAAACGGACATCGTCGGCAATGCCGGTCAGCGCTTGTTTTTGCACAGCATTCATATCCACTTCCATCAGAAAGTGCACACCACCACGCAAATCCAGACCGAGGTTCATCGGTTCAGCGCCTAAATTCAATAACCACGGCGGAGTTGTCGGCGCCAGATTCAGCGCAACAATATAATCTTCGTCAGCCAACGCATCAGCAATCAGTTCACGGGCTTGCAACTGGCTTTCAGCATCAGTAAAACGCACCAGCAGGCGATTGTCTTCCAGCGTCAATCCCTTGTATTGAATACCGGCATCTTTCAATTGCTGTTCAACATCTTCAGCCAGGTTTGTGTCAACGCTGGCCTGCCGGCCTGCGGATATCTGCACCGCCGGGTCGTCGCCATATAAATTCGGCATGGCGTAAACAACAGCCGTCAGAATCACCACTAACAGCAGCAGGTTTTTCCACAAGGGATATTTGTTCATTGGTTTATCCAGATTGTCTTACCGCCTGACTGGCAGGCGGTGTCAGTCAACGGTTTACAGCTTTTTGATGGTGCCTTTTGGCAGTACTGAGCTGATGGCTTCACGGCGAACTTTTACTTCAACATTATCAGCGATTTGTACGGTGATAGCGTTGTCATTAATGTCATTGATTTTGCCCATCAGACCACCATCGGTAACCACTTCATCACCTTTGGCTAATGCTGACTGCATCGCACGGTGCGCTTTGGCACGCTTTTGTTGCGGACGGATCAACATCACGTAAAACAGCACCAGCAAAATGATCGGAAATGCGAAATCCAGAAGGCCAGGGCCTTGTGCCGCAGCAGCGGTTTCAGCAAATGCCGGTGAAATCAGAAAATCCATGGTTTGTCCTCAAGTCAGGTCGTCAAAAGACTGCGATTATGCCACAGTCGGTTAGCCGGTTGATAGCAGACAACTCAGTCTGCGCTTTGTCCCCGTAATGCATAAAATTCACGGCGAAATGCCGCTAAACGCCTGCCGGCAATCGCTTCGCGAATGCCACGCATCAATGTCTGGTAATAATACAGGTTATGAATGGTATTCAGCCGCGGGCCGAGCATTTCACCGGTGCGGTCCAGATGGTGCAGATACGCCCGGCTGTATTTTTTGCAGGTATAACAATCACAATACGGATCCAACGGGCCGGTATCGGTTTTAAAACGGCTGTTGCGGATTTTAATCACACCTTGATGAACAAATAAATGACCATTACGGGCATTACGGGTTGGCATCACACAATCAAACATATCCACACCCAGACTGGCGGCCTCCATCAAGTCTTCCGGCCGGCCGACGCCCATCAGATAGCGCGGTTTGTCTGCCGGCATTTTGTCACTCAGATGCGTCAGAATACGCAGCATATCGTCTTTGGGTTCACCCACTGACAGGCCCCCAATGGCATAACCGTCAAAGCCGATTTCGGTCAAACCGGCCAGTGATTCATCACGCAGTTGTTCGTGCATACCACCCTGAACTATACCGAATAAGGCTGATGGATTATCGCCATGCGCTTCTTTGCTGCGTTTAGCCCAGCGCAGCGACAACCGCATAGATGCCGCGGCGGTCAGTTCATCCGCCGGATACGGTGTGCATTCATCAAAAATCATCACAATATCGCTACCCAGCGCCCGTTGCACGGCCATGGATTCTTCCGGCCCCATAAACACTTTGTCGCCGGAAACCGGTGAGCGGAAATGTACACCCTGTTCGGTGATCTTGCGTAAATCGCCCAGACTGAACACCTGAAAACCACCGGAATCGGTGAGAATGGGCCCGTCCCAGCGCATAAAATCATGCAAGTCACCATGCTGACTGATGATCTCAGTGCCCGGTCGTAACATCAGATGAAAGGTATTGCCCAGCAGAATTTCCGCGCCGGTCGCAGAGACTTCTTCGGGCGTCATGGATTTAACCGAACCATAGGTGCCAACTGGCATAAAAGCCGGTGTTTCAACGCTGCCGCGGGCAAATTGCAAACGGCCGCGCCGTGCCAGCCCGTCTTGCGCCAACTGTTCAAATTTCATGCAAATCACTCTGAAAAAATTGCCGCACAGCATAGCATTTTCGGCATTTTTAGCGGTAAATTCCGCGTTTTGCTGTGCATTCCGGTAGGATCACCGGCAAACTGTTTGAGAATGCCGTTATGTCTGATCCGAAAATTATCGTTGCCCTTGATTATCCTGATAGCCACAGCGCGCTGGCTCTAGCCGAAAAACTGGACCCGCAGCAATGCCGCCTGAAAATCGGCAAAGAACTGTTTACCCGCAGTGGTCCGGCCGTGGTTGAGGCATTACAACAACGTGGTTTTCAGATTTTTCTGGATCTGAAATATCACGATATTCCCAATACCGTCGCCAAAGCCTGCGCAGCCGCTGCCGATCTGGGTGTCTGGATGGTCAATGTACACACCCTGGGTGGCCCGGCCATGATGCTTGCGGCGCGTAAGGCACTTAATCATGATGACGCGCCGCTGCTGATTGGTGTCACTCTGTTAACCAGTATGGATGAAACCACTTTCCGGCAAATCGGTCTGACCGGCAGCATCAGTGCTACCGTTTCGAGACTGGCAGAAATGGCTGCTGAAAGCGGTCTTGATGGTGTTGTTTGTTCGGCGCAGGAAACCAGCATGCTGCGCCGTGAACGCGGTGATAACTTTCAGCTGGTCACACCGGGTCTTCGGCCCGCCGGCAGTGCGGCAGATGATCAA
>CAMPHB010000172.1 GCA_946885755.1 uncultured Methylophaga sp.
ATCTCTGTTTCACCATCATAAGGAAAGCCGTCGAAGACAAAGTCGGCATCATCGTCACTTTTGTAGTGATCCCAGCGAAAACCACCCAGAAGCGTCAGGGCACCGATTTGCATTTCATCCTGTAAATATAAGCCCAGCTGTGACTGGTCGATATTATGCCGTTCCTGATAGTAGTCGACCGGCAACGTATCAGCATTGATTTGTTGGTAATTTGGGTTTGCTAAATTAATCGTCGGCGTGTCGGTGCCTAGCGTGTCACCGTAGGTAATATTAGAATGCAGTCTTTGATACTCTGCACCGACCAAAAGACGATGCTGCGTCTCACCTGCATCAAAATCAAAAGCCAGCTGATTATCAACGACAAAGCCATTTTGCCGTTCATCGGTGAAATAGGCTGAACGGTTTAGAGTACGTCCATCAGCCTGCAAGCCGGAGTTGTAGGTATTACGCTGATAAGCATCGGCATCGGTATAACGGAAATTTTGCAAAAACGAGACATTGTCATTAAAAGCATGCTCGAATTTGTAACCGGTCATGGTGACATCACGATCAAACTCGGCCCAGTTTTCATCACCCGCATAGGCATCTGAGCCAAGCCGGCCATAATCTGCCCGGTATAACGTTCCATTGGCCGGTAGTGGCGTCGAAGGAATCAGCTCAGGATCTTGCTGATGGTATAAGTTCACATTCAGCTTGGTATCGTCACTGATATGCCAGGTTAACGATGGCGCAATGGTATGACGTTCTTCTTCAGTGGTTTTCTGCTGTCCGTCCCGTGTTCGCGTCAAAGCAATTACACGGTAATCAACATTTTCACTCAAGGCACCAGTGCTATCCAATGCCAGCTCACGTAATTCATTGGTGCCAGCACGAGCTTTAACCAAGGTTTCCTGTTCGGACTGAGGCTGTTTCGCCGTTTGATTGATCATGCCTCCCGGCGGAGCTGAGCCATAAAGTACTGATGTCGGCCCTTTTAAGACTTCGACACTTTGCGTCGCAAACACGTCTACCTGAGGCGCAAGGTTCCAGAGGCCGTTATACTGTAATGGTAAACCGTCATAATAATTTCGGTAACTTTCAAATCCGCGAATGGTGTACTGATCAAAGATTGTGACTGTCGGCCGGCTTTCAGCAGTCACCCCTGGAACATAACGCAACGCTTCGTTAACACTGTCTACCTGCCGGGATGTTAATAGTTCGTTATCATAAATTTCGTAACTCATTGGTGCTTCGATAGGCTGCAATTCAGATTTGGTACCGGTGGTACGGTAACCTGAGCCATAAACAACCAAATCATCAAAGCTCGCATCCTCCTCTACAGACTCATTTGCATATGCTGTGCCGATAGTGGCTGTCAAAAAAATGCTGAGATATTTCAGGGCGTGTTTAGGATGCATCGGGATTACCAAGAGAAGATAAAAAGCCCGTTCATGATAATGCTTATCATTTAGATAATCAATAACGGATTAACCCTTTCTCGGTGAGAATTATTCAACTTGGCCAACCAGCACCGTTAAATCCGAATACCGCATGACAAACCTTTAATAACCATCCTGATAGTAAGCTTCAGTCAAAATGGCAAATACACTCAACGCGAAAAATTGACTGGTGCGGCTTGTTTGCCGTGTGTGTAACCATAAATGCAGGCAAGGCAAAGCAGCAATGTCGCTACCATCCAAAACGCTATGAATATGCTCTGATTTGCCGAAAGCTCTGGGGGGAAACTTACCCCACCTATCGTTCTGCCATAGGACATAAACTCTTTCACACCACCATAAAATGACAGTGCCAGTACGGCAACAATCAGATAGCTAGCACTGCTTTTACCTCGCCAATCAACTTTGCTCGAAGAACTCAGGCTCTGCAGTCGTTTGGCATGAAGATACATTCCAGACAGGATCATAATAGAAAGTAATAAGCCAAAAACGAACCAGATAAGCTTACTGGTCAATCCAGCAAAGTTACCGAAATGCACGGGATCAACGGTGTCCATCCAGCGTTCTGGCCAGCCCAGTTCAGCTATATCCTGCTGATTGACGATGTCGCCGTTATCTGCGCGCAGCATCAGAAAGTTAGCTCTGTCTCTGACAAACCATGTATCCGTTTGCCCATCGATATAAATGACATCCTGCCAATAACTGCCCTCACTGGGAGAAATGGAACGGATATCAAGTGCCGGCCACTCTCTTTTGGCAATGCTTACCGCTTCACCGACAGAAATATTATCTGCAGCCCTGTCAGTAATCGTCACCGGCTCCCTCGCCGGATAATCAAAGTCAGCACCCATAAATTCGGCAAGATACCAAACGCCTGTTAGCGCAATAATCAGACTAAATAATAGTGACCAGACGCCAATAAACTTATGAAAATCACTTAAAAAAACTCGCAAGCCTTTATTCACCTTCAAGGTATAAAAGCCCCGCCACCATCGTTTGTAGAAAATCAGTGGTGTCAGCACTGAAATAAGCATCGGAATGCTCAATATACCGACTAGATAATAGCCCCACATATTGCCAAAGCCGAAATCGAAAAAGCTCATATGCAAACTGCGAAAAAATCGCTTCAGATCGAAATAGCTTGATTCGTGAACGATCTCAGCGCTCTGCGGGTGCAGATAAACCTTGCGCATATTTTGCTGCGGTAAATTCACTATCGCATATGCTGGTTGATTGAGACCTGCGGGAGCATGAAGCGAGTAGTTTTCGTTTTCTGGGAATTCACTTGCTATTGCATTAGCGAGCTTTTGCCAGTCAGGTGATGTTTGTGTGGTGGTGATCTGAAGTCTGGGCTCGAGCAACCAGTCTATCTCCGCAGAGACCACTGCAAATGTGCCGCTCCAGCAGATCACAAACAACAGCACACCAGACAGAACGCCCAGCATGCTGTGTATGTGAAACCATTTTTGCCGTCGCATTAAAAGCCTATGCTATACCCCAACGTAGCTCGGGTGCCTTCTGACAAGTAATAGAAAAAGTCACCACTCGCCTGATTGGTCGCGTTGATATATTCCTCATTCAGCAGATTAGCGACACTCAGTGTTAAGGTGCCAGGCCCCACCGGATAGCTGGAAACAAAATCAACAATAAACATGTTTTCAGTGTCTCTGAAGCCCATCGCTTCTTCAGCATCGTTATAAAAATCTGTCGGTGCATGGTAAGTACCCTGAATGCGGTTTTTCCAGCGGGTAACAGGCTCAAACTCAAGATAAGCGGTTGTTCTGAATGGTGCTAATGTATCCGAGCCCAACGGCACAGCACGCTGTCCGGGTTCTTTAAACTCACCACGCTGGAACGTTAAGATCGCGCCTGTTTTAAGTTTGTCATTGACTTGCCAGTTACCGGTAAGCTCAAGACCATAAATATCCTGCTCCAGACTGATTGGGATAAGCGGACAAATGGGCTCACCCGCACAGCGTGGATCTGCTTGCAAATTTGCTGCTTCATCAGAGGTTGAGTAGAAAGCAGCAACAGAATAATCAGCATTACCCACTTCGCCACGAACACCCACCTCATATTGATCCGATTTTGCAGCATTAAGATTTATGGTATTGGGATCGTCAATACCGCGAGCAGCCCGGCCAAACTCGGCGATTTCCGCGCCTTGGCTAAAACCACCAAACAACTGATGATTATCAGTTAAATCATAAACAATACCAGCATTGAAGAGTGTCAAATCAAAGTCCGGGATGTCACCTGGCGTCGAAGCATTAGAAAGTGCTGGATCATAATCTTTACTACCCACTTTGCCCTCAAACCATTCTTGCCGAACGCCTGCCGTAAATAACCAGCGACCAACGGAATACTGTGGCTGGAAAAACAGTGCCGCACTATCCAGTTCAACTTCCGGAGAAATAAAGCCCGTTACTTCACTGCTGTCGGTCTGCCCGACAATCGGTCGGAAGTAACTTTGCCGCAACAGATCAACGCCGTAAGTTAAATCCAGCAGTCCATCACCGGCTGCAATGACTTTGTTTAACGCTGTTCTGAGACCTAAACGCTCATTTTCTGCATCAGAGTTGAAGTAGAACACATCCCCTTCGAAGAAGTCAGCAGATCGCTGAATAAGCTCTTCTTTATGCCAGTAAATAGAAGTATTAAGAGTGTGTCCCAGAAAGTTTTCCTGATCATAGGATAACGACAATACCGTCTGCTCTGTCTCAGCTTCATTTATCAGCGGATTCTCTGGTCGTGCCCGAAACGCACTGCCAGCCAGTCGTTCCCCGGAAACCTGGGTGAAGTCGGTGCCATAGTACTTATTGGGGTTTTCAATGTAGTGCAGACCCGTGAAACGTAATTTGCCATCCCGGCCGACATCCAGCCGGTCGAACCCAGCTACCGCCACGCGCTTCGC